>NZ_CAURTV010000033.1:0-34409 GCF_963527515.1 uncultured Cellulomonas sp.
GGCCTCCTGCGCCTGCTGCTCGGCGGCGTACACGCCTCCGCCGGCGGCGACCGCGATCACCAGGCCGGCGGCCAGGCCGACCCACACGGACCGCCGGACCGCGGCGGCGCGCGGCGCAGCGACGGGCTCGGGCTGCGGATCGACCAGCGGGGACGGGGCGAGGTGGGGCTGGGGGACGTCGGTGATGACCGGGGTGGGCGCACTGATGACCGACGGTCGCTGGCTCGGGACCAGATCGAGCCGCTTCTTCGTCTCCTTGACCACGTCGCCTCCTTCGCAGGACCCCTGGCGTCTGAGTGGGGCTCTCATTCCTCTCGGCACGCAGGACGTCCGCCTTGAGAGCACTTGCCGGATTGGTGCGTCACCCGTTCGGCGCAATGCCGTGCAGGTTGTCATCATTTCCGCCTCACCACCAATCGGGCGCCGTGCGGCCATGATGAGACCGTGACCGACGACTCCGGGCTCGACGCCCTCGACACCGCCATCCTGCGGGTGCTCGCCCTCGATGCCCGGGCGACGTTCGCGCAGGTGGGCGAGCACGTCTCGCTGTCCGCGCCGGCCGTGAAACGTCGCGTGGACCGGCTGCGCGAGCGGGGGGTCATCCGCGGTTTCACCGTCCGGCTCGACCCGGCGGCGATGGGCTGGCAGACCGAGGCGTTCGTCGAGCTGTTCTGCCAGGGGTCCACCAGCCCGGCCACCATGCGCTCGGCCGTCGAGCACTACCCCGAGGTGGTCGCGGCGAGCACGGTGACCGGCGACGTCGACCTCATGGTGCAGGTGCGCGCGCGGGACATGCGTCACCTGGAGCGGGTGGTGGAGCGGCTGGCGGCAGAGCCGTTCGTCGCCCGGACGCGCTCGACCGTGGTGCTCTCGGCACTGGTCCGGCGCCCCGACGTCCCCCCGGCCCCGGAGGGTTAGCCGGCCGCGGCCTCCGCGGTGGCGCACCGGTTGGTGACCACCATGACGGGGCAGTCGGAGTGGTGCAGCACGGCCTGGCTGGTGGAGCCCAGCAGCAGCCCGGCGAACCCGCCGCGACCGCGGGAGCCGACGACGATGAGGTCCGTGGCCGCGGAGAACTCGGTGAGCAGCTCCGCGCCCGTTCCGTCCAGGGCGATGCGTCGCACGGTGGTGCCCGGATGGTCGGCCAGCGCGCGGTCGACCACGACGTTGAGCCCCTCCTCGACGTCCCGCAGCACCTGCTCGTGGTCCACCGCGGCGGGCAGCCAGGCCAGGACACCCGACATCGACCCGACGGGCACCCCCGCGACGGCGGTCAGCTCGGCGCCCCACGCCTCGGCCTCCCGGATGGCGTAGCGCAGCGCGTGCTCGGCCTGCGGGGAGCCGTCGACGCCCACCACGATGCGCGTGACCGGCTTGACGGCCGGGACGGGGGTGTCCTCGGGCAGGGTCCTGCCGGCCTCGCGCAGCGGGACGACCACCGTCGGGCAGTACGCGTGCGCCGGGAGGGCCGACGAGACCGTGCCGAGCAGCCGGTCCGCGAACCCGCCGCGCCCGCGCGTGCCGACCACCGCGAGCCGGACCGTGTGCGACAGCTCGACCAGCACGCCCGCCGCGTCGCCGGTCAGCACCTTCGCCGTCACAGGGACGCCCCGGGCGGACACCCGCTGCGTCGCCTCGGCGAGCACCGCCTTGGCGCCCTCCTGGATGGCCGTGTCGTCGAGCGCCGCGTAGCCGCCGTCGAGGGACGCCGCGGTGAAGGACGGGAGCGAGTAGCTGCACACGAGCCGGACGCCCCAGCCGTGCGCCGCGGCCTGGCCGACCGCCCAGTCGAGCGCGTGCAGGCTCGCCCCCGATCCGTCCACCCCGACGAGGACCACATCGTCACGCGTCATCCGGAGCCTCCGTGCTCGTACCGAGCCCGCCGTGCGCTCGTCCCAGTGTCCTCCTCGCGGGCGCTGGTGCGTCGAGGAGTTACCGGAATGTTGCCATACGTTGGCGGTACGTTGACGAACTGCGGGTCAGGCGACGACGTACTGCGACCACAACGGCTCGGCGCGGACCGACGTGGTGCCGAACGCCACCGACCAGCGGGGGGCTCGCGGGGCGAATGGCAGCTCCCAGCCGATCTCATGCAGCAGCCGGTCGGCCTTGCGGTGGTTGCACCGCACGCAGGCGGCGACGACGTTGGTCCACTCGTGCCGGCCCCCGCGGGAGCGCGGCTGCACGTGGTCGACGGTGTCCGCTCCCCCGCCGCAGTACGCGCACCGGTGGTTGTCCCGTTGCAGCACGGTGCGGCGGGTGGGCGGCACCGGGCGGCGGACCGGGACGTGCACGTAGCGCGTCAGGCACAGGACGACCGGCAGAGGAACGGACACGTGCTCGGAGTGCAGCAGGCGTCCGTCGGTCTCGAGCACGGTCGCCTTGCCGCTCATCACGAGCACCACGGCACGCCGCAGGCTCACGATGCACAGGGGCTCCATGCTGGCGTTGAGCAGCAGGGTGCGGGCTCCGGAGGCGATCAGCCCGGGCGGGCCGACCTCACTGGCTGCCCCACCGACGGCCTCGGTGGACAGCTTCGCGGCATTCATGAGCACGGCGTTCTCCCGACCTCGGGGGTCGGACCGGCTGGCTGCCGGCCCGGCGAAGCGAAGCAACAGCGTGGTGCACGGACAGAGTACGCGCCGGGGTCCTCCGGGAACGCGACGAGGCCCCGACGACATCGATGTCGTCGGGGCCTCGTCGGCGGGCGGCTGGTGTCAGCCGATCCGGATGAAGACGGGCGAGCTCTGCCAGATGGCGCGGAACTGGATCGTCTTGCCCGGGCGGGGCGAGTCGATCTGGTCGTTGCCGCCGGCGTAGATCGAGATGTGGCCGGGGCTCCAGATCAGGTCACCGGGCTGCGCGTCGGCACGCGAGACGATGGTGCCCGCGGCCTTCTGGCCGGACGACGTGCGCGGCAGCGTGATGCCGAGCTGCGCGTAGACGTAGCTGGTGAAGCCAGAGCAGTCGAAGCCGATCGGCGTCGTGCCACCGCTGAGGTACGGCGTCCCGACGTAGCGGGCGGCGATCTCGAGGACCGCGTTGCCGGAGACCGACTGCGGGACGGCGGAGGTGGCGACCGGAGCGGCTGCGGTGGCTGCGGTGGCTGCGCGGACGGTGCTGCGCGACGCGGCGGCGGCCTTGACCTTGACGGGCGGCGGCGGGGCCGGCTTCTCGGCGGTGACGACCGGGACGTCGAACGTCCAGGCGGCCTCGACCGGAGCGGTCACGACGGGGGCCGTGTTGAGGACGGCGCGGGCCGACGCGGTCAGGGCGGCGGTGTCGACGGCCGGGAGGGCGCCTGCGTCACCGCCGGGAGCGGCGTTGGCCGGCGAGCCCAGCATCGAGACGACGAGTCCCGACGACGCGGCGACGACAGCAGTACGGCGTCCGACGGTTCCCATCTGGCCCGAGGCGGCTGCAGCCAGCTCGGTCAACGGCGTCGAAGGACGGCGCGCCGCACGATGGCGGGCGCTGGTGGAGCTCACGGTCACGCGATGCCTCTCCTGATGCCTACGAGGTCAGCTGTCGGGTTCGGGTGGGAGAACACCCGGCCGTGTCCCCGATCGAGATCGGATCTCCGGCTTCACCCCAAGGACACCGAACTTCCGGTGCCCGCAATTGGGTCCCCCGCCCCTGCCGGCGGTCAGTGCGGACCTCGTGGCGGCGGCAGGGTTAGGCGTTCCGCTCGAGGGCTTCCTAGAAGGAGGGTTCCTGGGAAGCAGGTCGAACGTACAGGACGCCCCCCGCGATTGTCACGTTCCGATCACGGGAATCTCCGCTCGTGTAGGACACGCGTCCTGTACCCCGGTCCAGAACCAGGAGGTGACCTGCAAAGACGCCGATCAGCGGCGTGGGAGCGCGCACACAACCTCCGCAGCTGGACGCCCGTCAAGATCACGACGGTGCTCCCAGGGCGCTCCCAGACGGCGCCCAGAAGGGGGCCCGGACGGGCCCTGACCGTGCCCGGCGACCGGTCAGCGCTTGCCGACGAAGATGTGCCGGGCGACGTCGTCGGGGAGGTCCAGGACGGTCTCGGAGCCGGGCGTCGACACGGTCACGAGGCCCAGCCCGCGCTCGATGGCGATCTCCTTGTGCGGCAGCACCCCGGCCTCGGCCAGGCGCGCGAGCAGCTCGACGTCCACCTGCAGCGGCTCCGCGATCCGCGCGACGACCGCGCGCTCCACGCCGTCGGCGCCGGTCTCGCCCCGGTAGAACAGCAGGGACGTGACCCCGTCGAGGAAGCTCTCCGCGGTGGTCTCCTCGCCGATCTCCGCGAGGCCCGGGATCGGGTTGCCGTAGGGGTCGAAGTGCGGGTGGTCCAGCAGGGACGCCAGGCGCCGCTCGACCCGCTCGCTCATCACGTGCTCCCAGCGGCAGGCCTCCTCGTGCACGTACGGCCACTCCAGGCCGATCACGTCGGTGAGCAGGCGCTCGGCCAGCCGGTGCTTGCGCATGACGCGCACCGCCTTGCTCGCCCCCAGCTCGGTCAGCTCGAGGTGCCGGTCCCCCGTCACGACCACCAGGCCGTCGCGCTCCATGCGCGCCACGGTCTGGGAGACCGTGGGGCCGGAGTGGCCGAGCCGCTCGGCGATGCGGGCGCGCAGGGGGGTGATGCCTTCCTCGGTGAGCTCGTAGACCGTCTTGAGGTACATCTCCGTCGTGTCGATCAGGTCGCTCACTGCATGGCCTCCCGCGTCGAGTGCTCGTCGCGCGGCGCCCAACCCCGGCCGGGCGGCCGCGCTGGGCTCAGATTAGTTGGTCGGGCCGACGACCGGTGCCCGTGACCGCCTATCCTCGGCCACGTGCCCGATGCTCACGACGCCCCGCTGCAGCTGACCATCCCCGCGCACCTGCTGCCGGTGGACGGCCGGTTCGGCTCCGGACCGTCCAAGGTCCGCCGCGCGCAGCTCGACGCGCTGGCCGGCCCGGCCGCCGCGATGCTGGGCACCTCCCACCGCCAGGCACCCGTGCGCGCGCTGGTCGGCCGGGTACGTGCGGGGCTCGCCGCGCTGCTGGAGCTGCCCGCCGGCTACGAGATCGTGCTGGGCAACGGCGGGTCCACCCTGTTCTGGGACGTGGCCACCCTGTGCCTGATCGAGGACCGCGCGGCGTTCGGCACGTTCGGCGAGTTCGGCGCCAAGTTCGCCGCCGCGGCCACCCGCGCCCCGTTCCTCGGCGAGCCCGTGGTCACCAGCGCCGCGCCGGGCGGCGTGGCGGTACCGGCCTTCGCCGACGGGGTCGACGCCTACGCGTGGCCGCACAACGAGACGTCGACCGGCGTCGTCGCCCCCGTGCACCGGGTGGCCGGCTCGCACGCCCAGGGAGCGCTCGTGCTGGTGGACGGCACGTCCGGCGCCGGCGGCCTGGCGGTGGACGTCCGGCAGACCGACGTCTACTACTTCGCCCCGCAGAAGTCCTTCGCGTCCGACGGTGGCCTGTGGCTGGCCGCGGTCTCCCCCGCGGCGATCGAGCGGGCGGCCCGGATCGAGTCGGGGGACCGGTGGATCCCCGAGTCGCTGTCGTTCACCACCGCCCTGGCGAACTCACGGCTGGACCAGACGCTGAACACGCCCGCCATCGCGACGCTGGTCCTGCTGGCCGAGCAGCTCGACTGGATCCTGGGCAACGGCGGCATGCCCTGGGCGGTGCACCGCACGGCGACCTCGGCCGGCCACCTGTACGGGTGGGCCGAGGCGCGGGACTGGGCGACGCCGTTCGTGTCGGACCCGGACCTGCGCTCGAACGTCGTCGGCACCATCGACCTAG
This sequence comes from uncultured Cellulomonas sp., assembly GCF_963527515.1. NCBI lineage: Bacteria > Bacillati > Actinomycetota > Actinomycetes > Micrococcales > Cellulomonadaceae > Cellulomonas > uncultured Cellulomonas sp. The sequence goes on from NZ_CAURTV010000033.1 coordinate 5,770, forward strand.
ACCCTGACATCGAGGCGGCCACGGTGGCCCGGGTGCTGCGCGCCCACGGCGTCGTCGACGTCGAGCCCTACCGCAAGCTGGGCCGCAACCAGCTGCGCGTCGCGATGTACCCCGCGGTGGACCCGGACGACGTCCTGGCGCTCACGGCCTGCATCGACCACGTGGTCGACCAGCTTCGCTGACCCCGCGCACGACGACGCCCGCCCACCGTGGTCAGCACGGGGAGCGGGCGTCTGTCGTCGGACCGGCTGCTCAGAGCATCGCGCGCCGGCGGCGGGCGATCGCCACCATCGTCACGGCCCCGGCACCGACGACGACCAGTCCGGCAGCTGCGGCGAGCAGAGGACCGGAGTCGGATCCCGTGGCGGACAGGACGGCCGCCTTGGGGTTGCCCACCGCGAGCACCTCGTCCTCACCGGGCGGGTCGGTGTGGCAGTTCGGGCTCGACGGCGGGTACGCCACCGGGACCGTGAGCTCGGGGTTGACCTGGAAGAGCACGTTCACGCTGGGACGGACCCAGTCGAACTCGTCGCCCTCGACCCAGGACTTGTCCGCGAGCTGACGCCAGCCGGGCCAGTCGATGCCCTTGCCGTCCGGGCCCTCGACGGCGCCCGGCCAGTTGACCGTGCCCTCGAGCGGGAGGTCGGCGTAGACGACGTCGTCGCCGCCGGGGTTGACCCAGGTGATGGTGACCTTGGTGTTCGGGGTGCCCACCGCGACGACCTTGTAGCGCAGCTTCGGGACCTCGTTGTCGCACACCGGCGAGAGGATCTGGATGTTCAGCTGGCACTGGCGCGGGACGCCGTACTCGTCGACGGGGTCGAGGCACCCGTAGACGGGTCCGTCCGTGGACGGGCTGGGGCTGGGAGAGACGAGGGCCTGGGACGGCAGGGCGCCGGCAAGGCCTACGAGGACCGCGAGGAACGCGACGACCGCGCCGCGGATGAGTCTGGCCATGATGGGATTCGCCCCCGTCTAGGATTCGGACATTTCGCACTCATTGTTGCCCGACGTGCGACGGTTCCGGTTCTTCCGTACGGGTGATGTTGTCCGATTCGTCCGGATTCACCCGTCTGCGCACGAGGCGTGCACGAAGCCCGGGCTGGTCAGGGTGGGCGTCGCCCACACGGTGACCTTCCCGTCGCGGACCGGGACGGTGACGCGGTAGGTCTCGGACGCGCCGGGGGCGAGCGTCGAGGTCACCACCTGCACGTCGCGGCCGGCGACGGTCGCCGTGGTGCCCGACACGAAGCCCTCCCCCAGGCGCAGCGGCTGCAGGGGCGCACCCACGGGGGCGTAGACCGTGACGTTGGTGGACAGGTGCCCCACGGGCAGCCCGGTGCGGGCAGTACCGGTCACGTACTCCGGCAGGGACGCGACGCCCTCGGGCGGCTGGTAGTCGAGGTCGAGGCGGACGGTCGCGGTCGGCTCGGGCCCGCTGCAGCGCAGGTCCTCCACGGTGACCGCCGTCGTCAGGTAGTAGCCGAGCTTGCCTGCCGAGCCGTCGTTGAGGAACACGCCGACCGCATCCGGGAAGTCACCGGTGAGGAACGCGGCGCCGACCGTGGTGGCCGCCAGCGTCTCCTGCTCCGTGGCGTGCGCGGACCAGATGCGGATGCGCCCCTCGGTGCCCGCCCGCGCCAGCGCGGTGACCAGGCCCTGCGGTTCCCCCTGCCCGGAGCCGACCGCCCCGAAGATCGCCGCCGCGACGCCCGCGTAGAACCGGTCCGCCACCGCGGGGTCGTCGATGTCGCTGTAGGAGTCGCGCAGCAGCACCTGCAGCATGTCCGCGGCGTCGATCTTGGCGCCGCCGGGCTCGGTCACCGGACCGGTCGCCTTGAGCAGGTACCGCGCGCCGACGGGGTCCGCCGCGATCACGCCGTCGACCGGCTGGCCCAGGTCCCGCTCCCAGCGCGCGGCGAGCAGCTGGGCGCTGCGCGGGAAGTCCGGGGTGAGCACGGCGTCCTGCACCCACCGGCCCAGCCGGTCGGTGTCCACCACCAGCTCCTCGGGTGTGAGCGGCAGGATCGGGGCGTCGATGCCCTTCAGGTCGATGGTCGAGCGCTGGTCGGTGAGCGTGACGGCGCCGTCCTGCGCGTGCAGCACCGCGAAGGCGCCGACGATGCCGCCCGCGCTGCGCAGCTCCGCGGAGTTGAGCGACACCAGCAGGTACGTGCGGGGGCCCTCCGCGCCGAGCATCGGCGGCAGCAGGGTGGCCACCTGCGCGCCGGCGTCGAGCGCGCCGGTCACCTGGTCGAGGCCGTCCCTGAGCTGCCCGACCGGCCCGACGAGCGGCCCCGCCAGCCGGTCGACGTCGATCCGGGCCACGGCCGCCTGGGCACGGTGGGCGCTCTGCGCGGCCGCGACCACCTCCGGCCCCGCGGCGATGAGCGGTGCCAGGTCCACCCGTCCGTCGGCGGCGCGGGCGCTCGGGGCCTCGAGCACGTCGTTGAGCCGGACGACCGCGGGCAGGGCGTCGCGGGTGACGTCCTCCAGCGACGCCGAGACGATCCGGACCGCGGTGAGGTTGGGACCGAGCCCGGGGACGATCTCAGCCGCCCGCCAGACCGGGTCGCTGGTGGCGCTGCGGGCCTTGGCGAGGTCCTCCTGCGCCTGGGGCAGCCGGGCCTCGATCTGGTCGGTCCTGCCCTCGTCCAGCTGCGCGCGCAGGTCGTCGAACACCGTCTGGGCCGACAGCAGCGCCTCGGACGCCTGCAGTCCGCGGTAGACCAGCCAGCACGCGGCGAGGGCCAGGACCACGAGGACGGCGAGCACGCCGAACGCGATGCGGCGCGCGAGGCGGCGGCGCGGCGCGGGCGCGTCGTCGGTCGGCGGGCTCGCCTCGGAGGCCCGCGGCTGGTCGACGGTGGCACTCACCGAGGGATCGTGACATCCCGGACATCTGCGGCGACATGCCGCAGCGCGCTATTCACCCGGGTGCACATACCCCACGACGTCGGCGGCCACGTGGACCAGGCCCCCGGGGGCCATGTCGGAGTAGAGGTTGACCAGGCCGTCGTCGGGGATCGCCACCACCACGAGGTTCGGGACGTCACGCCCCGGCACGTAGTTGAGGGTCGACGCCGTGGGCGGGGCGCCGGAGCCGGCCGCGTTCGGGTACACCCGCAGGTTGCCCAGCCCGGTCGGTCCGATCGCGGTGACGTTGAGCACCACGGCGGACGCTCCGGCCGGGACACCCCCGCTGCCCGGTAGCCGCACCTGGTAGACCGTGCGGGCCGAGAGCGCGCCGGCCATCGGCCCCAGGTGGTTGCTCCCCGGCCGGGTGTCGAGCACGCGCGTCGGGGTCACCGCGGAGTAGGTGGTGTCGCCGACCACGTAGCCGGTGACGTCGAGGATCACGTTGACCGGCGAGGCATTCACCGGCGTGCCGGTGTCCGAGTAGAAGGACACCTTCCCGGAGGCGGGCAGGTCGACGATGGTCGCGTTGGCCTTGTCCGTGCCGGCGGCGTAGTTGACCACCGACGCGTTGGGCACGGCCTGGCCGGCGGGGAAGACCCGCAGGTTGCCGGGGGCCCTGGCGCCGGTGATCGTCGCGTTGAGGATGACGGCGCTGGCGTCGGCCGGCACTCCCGCGACACCGCTGACCTGGACCGTCTGGACCGCGTGGGGTGCCACGGGTCCGGTGATCGTGCCGACGTTCTGTGCGCCGGGCCGGGTGTCGACCAGTCGCCGCGAGGCCTGCGTGACGATCCCGGCGTCCGGCATGGTGAACCCGGTGACGTCGAGCAGGACGCCCACGGGTCCGGCGCTCCTGGTGTAGTAGCAGACCGCGCCGTTGGCGGGGAGTTGGACGAAGGCCGCGTTGGCGACGTCGGCGCCGGGCTCGAAGTTCACCGTCGAACCCGACGGCGGTGCGGTGGTGCCGGTCCCGTCGGTGTCCGGGTACACGACGACGTGGCCGAGCGCCGACGGGTGGACCGTCGTGACGTTGAGGATCACGCCCGACGCCCCGACGGGGACGCCGTGCGTGCCGGTGATCTGGACACAGATGGGCCTTCCCTGGTCCACGGCTGGGTCGCTGACCGCACGCTGCGGCGTCTGGGACACCACCCCGTCGGAGGCGTCCACGTAGAGGAAGGACGCGCTCGTCGTCGAGGTCCCCGACGCCGTGGTCACCCGGACCGGGACGGCGCCCGCGGCGTGCGCGGGCGCGAGCACGGAGACCTGCGTGGCGGAGACAGCCTGCAGGCCGGTGCCGGGGGTGTCGCCGAACGTCACAGCCGTCGCGCCCGCGAGGGACGTCCCGGTCACGGTGACCCGGACCGCTCCATCGGTCGTCACGATGGCCGGCGAGACGCCGGACACCGTCGGTCCGGGCCCGAGGACGGTCTGGGTGAGCGTCGCGCTGCTCGGCGCGTAGGTGCCGTCGCCCGGGAACGACGCCGTCACCTGGTGCGACCCGGCCGCGAGACCGGTCGCCGAGTACGTGGCGACTCCCGCGACCGTCGACACGCTGACCGGGGTCCCGCCGTCGACGGCGAACTGCACCGGACCTGTGGGGGCGCCCGCGGCGGACGTCACCGTCGCGGTGAACGTGACCGCCTGGCCCGGACCGACGGACGGTGCGGAGCTGGTCAGCGCCAGCGTCGTCGGCTCGGGCGCGTACGTCAGTGTCGCGGCGACGCTCGGGCCGCCCGACCCCGTGCTGACGACGACCGGCACCACTCCCGCGGCGTGCGGGGGCGCCGTCGCGCGCAGCGACGTGGCGGACTCGACCACGACGTCGGCGGCCAGGAGGCCCCCGAACGTCACGCTCGCGTCGGGGTCGAAGCCCGTGCCCGTGAGCGTCACCTGGGTGCCGCCGAGGGCGCTGACGGTGGGCGGGCTCACCGCGGTGATGTTGGGAGCCGGCGACGGCTCGCCGGGCAGGTACACGAGGTTGCCCCACACCTCGTCGTAGGTGGCGTTCCCGCTGTAGATGGCGTGCAGCTCGAAGTCCTGCGTCTCGGCCGTGGGCGTGAACGTGAACGACGCCCGGCCCTGGGCGTTGAGCACGACGTCGCCGCGCCACCCGTCCCCGAAGAAGTCGACGACCCCGGTCGGGACGCCCGAGGCGCCGGAGAACGCGGCGGTCACCGTCGCCGGGCGGCCGATCGCCGGCGAGGTGGGCGAGAGAGACATCGTGACGTCGGCGGTCGCGGAGCCGCGCGGCGGCAGGGCGATGTCGATGTCGGACAGGGACCCGCCGGCGGTCGGGTGCAGGACCGTCGCCTGGGAGCGCCGCGGCGTCCCGGTGGGCGGCGCGTAGTACGTCGACACCCCGGAGTAGTCGGCGCCCCACTCCTCGCCGTCGGTCGCGCTGGCCTGGACGGTGACGTCGCCGCCGCGGACGCCCGTCACGCGGTAGTTCCCGAGCTCGTCGGTGCTGCCCGACGCGCCGTACCCGGTCGGGCTCACCAGCTCGACCCACACGCCGGCGTTGCGCACCGGGGTGCCGTCGGAGCGCGTGATCGTGCCGGAGACGGTGGCGCCGCGCTGCAGCCGGATGTCGGGCGCCTGCTGCACGGGCTCCGTGGTGAGGGTCAGCTTCTGCGGCGTCGTCGGCACGCCGCCGTCGGGGTAGTAGCCGGAGAGCAGGTCCCCGGTCAGCGGCGCCGAGACGTACAGCGGGTACGCGCCGGGGCGCAGGCCCCGCAGCGTGTAGGTGCCGTCGAGCGCAGTGGTCGCCGAGAGCAGCAGCCCGCCGTCGGAGATCGGCGCGACGTTCGCGCCCGCGACGGGCGACCCGTCGGGCCCGAGGACCCGGCCCGAGAGCGTGACGCCACGCTCCAGCCGGACGTCCTCCAGCTCGGTCCGCTCCCCGGCGACGAGCGGGACGGTCTCCGCGTCGCTCAGGCCGCCGGCGTCCAGGTACCACTCACCGGCCCACGGGCTGCCCGGCGGCGCCTGGACCCGGAAGGACCAGTCCCCCGGGACCAGGCCGCCGAGCGAGTAGCTGCCCTCGGCGTCGGTGAAGGCGGACGACCAGGAGCCGCTCAGCGTGAACCGCGGGCTGGCCCAGACGGAGGCGTTCACCACCGGGTTGCCGTCGGCGTCGAGCACCCGGCCGGTCACGCCGGACCCGCTCTCGAGCCGGGCGTCGATGCCGCTGACGGTGCCCGACCCGGACGAGGTCACCAGGTCCGCGTCCAGGTACTGCCGGGCGTCGTCGTAGTACTCCTCGAGGACGAGGGCGCCGGCCGCGCCCTGGAACCGCACCCGGTACTCCCCGGGGCTCAGCCCGGAGGCGCGGTACGTGCCGTCGGCCCCGGTGGTCGCCTGCACGTTCGAACCGCCCGTGGCGGACACCCACACGTTGACGCCGGCGACGGGGGCGCCCGCCGAGTCGGTGACGGTCCCGGCGATCGCTCCGCCGTCGGTCATGGTGATGTCGCCGAGCGCCGAGGTCTGGCCGGCGACGACGACGAGCGGGGTCGCCGCTGCCTCGGTCGACGCCCCCTGCCAGTACTGCGTGAGCATCCCGCCGGTGGACGGAGGGCTGAACCGCACGACGTACGTGCCGGCTCGCAGCTTCTGGGTGAACAGGCCGTCAGGCCCGGTCGACGACGTGGTCGACGTGCCGTCCGCGGCGCTGGTGAACGCCACCGTCGCCCACGGCACTGGCTCACCCGCGTGCAGCATCCGCCCGGTGACGACCGCGGCCTGCGCCAGCACGACGTCCTTGCCCTGCACCTGCGCACGCTGCGCGACCGGCACGATCTGGGCGGTGGAGGGGCTGGTCCCGCCGTAGTAGCCGTCCACGAGCATCGAGCCGAACGGGCTGATGACGCTGATGCGGTAGTCGCCGGGCCGCAGACCACCGACGTGGTAGTCCCCGTTGACGTCCGTCGACGACGAGCGGAACGTGCCGGTGTAGTCCGCGCGCTGGACGCTGACCGAGGCGCCCACCACCGGCTCGCCGGTCCAGTCGGTGACGCGGCCCTCGATGGAGGCACCGAGCTCGAGGTCGGCGTCGGCGGTCAGCGTCTGGTCGGCCGCCACCGTCACGATCGTGGCCAGCGTGGACGTCGCGGCGTCGTCGTAGAACTCGCCGACGAGGTCGCTGGACCCCGCCGGGACGAACTCGACGGTGTACGTGCCGGGGGTCACGTCGTCGAGCAGGAACGTGCCGTCCTCGTGCGCGTTGGCCGAGTAGTAGGCCCACTGGGCGCTGTTCTTCGACTGCGCCACGACGCTCACCGACGACGGTGACTCCCCGACGGGCACGGTCACGGTGCCGGCGATGGCGCCCTTTCCGGGCGTGGTCGCCGATGCGGGCAGCGACGCGCCCCCGACGACGAGGGCCACCAGGCCCACCATGGCGGCGAGCCGACGCCCGCCCACCGCCCACCGGTCGGCCTTGACCGTGCTCGTGCGCCGCATGCTTCTCCCCTTCGGACATGCGGTCGCTACCCGGTACGGAGCGGCCGCACAGGGATGCGCCCTGCGCACGCCCTATGCGGACCGTACCCGCGCAGAGGGCGTCTGACGGGTGGTTCGGGATGCCGCTCTGTCCGCCCTCACGCAGCGGTCTGGCGGTCCGCGGCTTCCTGGGCGGCGAGCCGCGAGGCGGTCTCCGCACGGCGGGCGGGCAGCGTGGGGTGCAGGACCTCGAGGTGGGGCCGGCTGAGCACGTGGTACCGCACGGTGACGTCCCACTTCTTCCAGGCCCAGAGCGCCGCGCCGGTCGCGACGAGCAGCGCGGAGATCGAGCCGATGCCGATGGCCCAGCGGGGGCCGTACGTCTCCCCGATCCACCCGACGATGGGCGACCCGATGGGCGTCGCGCCCAGGAACACCATCATGTACAGAGCCATCACGCGCCCGCGTACGGCGGGGTCGGTGCTCAGCTGGATGGTCGCGTTGGCGGCCGTCATCATGGTCAGCGACGCCAGCCCCACCGGGATGCACGCGAGCGCGAACGTCAGGTAGGTGGGCATCAGGGCCATGACCCCGGTGGTGATCCCGAACGCGAACGCCGACCCGATGACCAGGCGCACGCGGGGCCGCTCTCGTCGTGCGGCGAGCAGCGCCCCGGTCAGCGACCCGATGGCCAGCACCGAGCCGAGGATCCCGTACTCCCCCGCGCCCTTGCCGAACTCGCTGCGCGCCATCATGGCGCTGGTCAGCTGGAAGTTGAGGCCGAAGGTGGACACGACGCCGACGACCACCATGATCACGAGGATGTCGCTGCGGCCGCGCACGTAGGCGATGCCCTCCCGCAGCTGGCCCTTGGCGCGGGCGGTGGTGGGCATCGGGCTCAGCTCGGAGGTCCGCATGCGGGTGAGCGCGAGGATCGTCGCGAAGAAGGTCACCGCGTTGATGAGGAACACCCAGCCGGTGCCGACGGCGGCGATGAGCAGGCCGGCGACACCCGGACCGATCAGGCGCGCGGCGTTGAACGAGGCGCTGTTCAGGCCCACCGCGTTGGACAGCTTGCTGGCCGGCACCAGCTCCGCCACGAACGTCTGCCGCACCGGGCCGTCGATGGCGGTCACGCACCCGAGGACCAGCGCGAACAGGTACACCTGCCACAGCTGCGCGTGTCCGGCGAGCACCAGGGCGCCCAGCCCGGCGGCGAGCACCCCCTGGCCCACCTGCGTGGCCATGAGCAGCTTGCGGCGGTCCACCCGGTCGGCGAGCAGCCCCGCGTACGGGGACAACAGCAGGACGGGGGCGAACTGCAGGGCGGTGGTGATGCCGACGGCGACGCCGGACTCGTCGGAGAGCTCGGTGAGCACCAGCCAGTCCTGGGCGACGCGCTGCATCCAGGTGCCCACGTTCGCCACCAGAGCACCGGCGAACCACAGCCGGTAGTTCCGGAACTTCAGCGAGGAGAACGTGGGACTCATGAACTGGCGATCCTCCGGAGGAGCTCGGCGGCGTCGGCGAGCAGCGTGCGCTCGTCCTTGGTCATGTTGCTGAGGCGCTCGGCCAGCCACGCGTCGCGGCGTCGGCGGGTCTCGTTGACCTCGGCGACGCCCGCGTCGGTGAGCGTGACGACGACCTGCCGGCCGTCGGTCGGGTGCTCGGTCTTGGCGACCAGCCCCAGCTCCGCCAGCCCGTTGACCGTGCGGGTCATCGAGGGCGGCTGGATGCGCTCGCGCTCGGCCAGCTGACCCGGGGTGAGCGCGCCGTCCTTGGTCAGCCACGCCAGCACGTTGAACTGCGGATCCGTGAGGCCCGCCTCGCCGCGCTCGGCGCGGATGCGTCGCGACGCCCGCCCGACGGCGATGCGGAGCTCGCCGGCGAGGGCGGAGGAGGTGGGCATGTTCTTACTCTAGATCATTACCTTGCGTAAGGACACTCCGGGTACTGTTGCGTCCATGGTGCGAGACGATCGGGTCACGAGGGTGCTCCTCGTCGTCTACCTGATCGGTCTGGTCCGGGTGACCCTGTGGCCGCGCATCGGCGCCGACGACACCTTCGACCTGGTGCGGACCGTGCTGGCGTGGCTCAACTCCACCGGCGTGCCGCTGTCGTTCAGCGTCACGGAGTTCCTGGCCAACATCGCGCTGTTCGTCCCGTTCGGCATCCTGGTCGGCCTGCTGACCCGGAGTCCTTGGTGGGCCGTCGTCGGGCTCGGCCTGGCCACCTCGGCGGTCATCGAGCTGGTGCAGCTGCTGTTCCTGCCCGACCGGGTGGCCGACCTGCGCGACCTGCTGGCGAACACCCTGGGCACCGCAGTCGGCGTCGGTGTGCTGCTTGCCTACCGGCGCCGGGCGCGCCGTCCGTCGCCCGTGCGGGTGCCGGCCTAGGGGCCGAGGAACACCTGGGAGCAGAGCATCTGCTCGTCGTCGAGCAGGCAGCCGATCCCGAGCTGCTCCAGCTCCGGGTCGAGCAGGTTGGCGCGGTGCCCGGGCGAGCCGAGCCACGCCTCCACGACGTCGTGCGCGGTCGCGCCCGCGCGGGACAGGTTCTCGGCCGCCGACGACGCCGGCGCGCACGCCTCGATGACCGGCGTGAGCGACGCGTGCTCCAGGTCCTTGCCGCCCTCCAGCGCAGTGGCGCGGTCTGCGGCCTGGTCGGTCGCGCACTCGGAGACGGCGAGCGGTTCCAGGTCCTCGGCCTCGCGTGCCGCGTTCGTCTCTGCGACCAGCTCCGCGGCGTAGGCCTGCGGGTCGGAGTCGTCCGGGGACCAGGGCTCGAGGGCGTCGGGACGCACCAGCAGGAACACCGCGACGCCGGCCAGCAGCACACCGGCGACGACGAGCACCCAGCCGGCGGAGCCCCGGGAGGCCACGGTCAGGGACGGCCCAGCGCGCGGTAGGTCCAGCCGGCCGCACGCCAGGCGGCGGGCTCGAGGACGTTGCGACCGTCGAGGATCCGCTTGTGCGCGACGACCTCCGCCAGCGCGTCGAGGTCGATGTGGCGGTACTCGTCCCACTCGGTGGCGAGCAGGACCACGTCCGCGTCCTTCGCCGCCTCGAGAGCTGTCGCCGCGAAGTGCAGGTCCGGCCACTTGGCGGCGGCGTTCGCCACGGCCTGCGGGTCGGTGACCGTGACGTGGGCGCCCTGCAGCTGCATCTGCGCGGCGACCGAGAGCGCCGGCGAGTCGCGCACGTCGTCGGAGTCCGGCTTGAACGCCGCGCCCAGCACGGCGACCTTCTTCCCGACGATCGAGCCGTCGCACACCTCGCGCGCCAGGTCCACCATCCGAACCCGACGACGCAGGTTGATGGAGTCGACCTCCCGCAGGAACGACAGCGCGTCGCTCACACCGAGCTCGCCGGCCCGCGCCATGAACGCGCGGATGTCCTTGGGCAGGCACCCTCCGCCGAAGCCGAGGCCCGCGTTGAGGAACCGCCGGCCGATGCGGGCGTCGTAGCCGATCGCGTCCGCCAGCCGCGTCACGTCCGCGCCCGTCGCCTCGCACAGCTCGGCCATCGCGTTGATGAAGGAGATCTTGGTGGCCAGGAACGAGTTGGCGGCGACCTTCACCAGCTGGGCGGTCGCGTAGTCGGTGACCACCAGCGGCGTGTGCTCGGACAGGGGCGTCGCGTAGACCTCGTCGAGGATGCCCTTGGCCTTCGCGCCCTCCGGCGTCGGCTCCCCGTCCTCGTCGGTCGGGACGCCGTAGACGAGCCGGTCCGGGTGCAGCGTGTCCTTGACCGCGAAGCCCTCACGCAGGAACTCCGGGTTCCAGACGAGGATCGCGCCGGTGCCCTCGATCGACTCGGCGATCGCCTCCGCCGTGCCGACCGGAACGGTGGACTTGCCCGCCACCACGTCACCCGAACGCAGGTACGGCAGCAGCTGCTCGACCGCGGCGTTGACGTACGTCAGGTCCGCGCGGAACTCCCCCTGCACCTGCGGCGTGCCCACGCAGATGAAGTGCACTTCAGCGCCCGCGGCGTCCGCCATGTCCGTGCTGAACGTCAGGCGTCCCGTGGCGCCCACCTCGGTCAGCAGCTCCGGGAGGCCGGGCTCGTAGAACGGAGCGCGTCCCTCACGCAGGGCTTCGATCTTCCTGGTGTCGACGTCGATGCCGACGACGTCGTGACCCAGCTGGGCCATGCTCGCGGCGTGGACGGCACCGAGGTAGCCGCAACCGATGACGGACAGACGCATCGTGTTCTCCAGGTCAATCGGCAGGTCAGGGGATCGTAACGGACGACTGGCGCGAGAGCGGCAGGCCTCCCAGCCACTTCATGGGGCCCGCCTCGCGTCGCAGGTCCGACAGAGGGTGGCCATTGGTGCTGCCGCGACAGGTAGTCAAACCCGTCACCTCTCACTACGCGAGAGTGATGATCGGCGAATTGAGGGTGAATGTGACGGGGGCGCCCGCGGCCGACACCCGGGGCGGCTTCGTGAATACGCCAAGTACCATGGTCGAGAACGAAGCCGCACATCCGCTCGTGATGAGCTGGCCCGGCGTGTGTGCCGTATCGCGGCCCGCATATCTCGGTTGACGGGAGGCGGCTGCCTCTCGTGAATGACTCCGATGAACCGGGTCCGGCGGACTCTGCTCAGCGGAGACGTCGACGGTGGGTGACCGGCGTCAGGCGCGCGTGACGCGGCATCGTGCGGCGGTTGACCGTCGACGGAACCAAGGTAGGCACGCCTAGGAAGGGTGGGTTGTGAGCAGGATAGCGATCGCGCTACTCACAGCGGTCTTGCCCGTTTCCTACGCAGCGCTGACAGGACCGCTGAGACAGGCCTGGGTACTCGCCGTGGGAACCGTCCTGATCGGTTGCCTCGCCCTCGGGAAGGCCCGACTCCCGCGCAGTTCACCAGTGATGTTCGCTGCGGCCTACCTCGCCCTCGTCTCGGGGTTCGCGGCGTCAGGGGTCGCCGTGGACCGTGGTGAGCACTGGACGCATGTCGTCTATCTCGTACTGCTGTGGGGTGTCGCTCCCCTCGTCGCGACGTACTACGCCGAGGTGCGCGGAGTGCTTCCTACCGCAGCGTGGACCTTCGTCCTCGTCCAGACTTCGTCGGCCGTCGTAGCGATCTACCAGGCCGTAGCGGGGGGGACGATTCTTGGCCTTGGCTCCCACTACGGCCGGGCCGTCGGGCTCAACGGCCATATGAACATCCTTGGTCTACTCAGCGGCGTTGCCTTGATGTTGCTCATGGGCACGAGGGCCGCACCCGCACAGTTGAGGTTCGTCGCGATCGTCCTCAATCTCGCTGGTGTGCTCGTCTCTGGAAGCCTCAGTGCGTTGATCGCGACCTCAGTGGGGGCGCTGGTGGTGCTCGCAGTGCAGCGCGTTCCTCTTCGTCGGGTCGTCGGGGCGGCGGCTGTGCTAGGGATTCTGCTCTGGGGAGTCACTGCCCTGTCCGGCCAGACGACGCAGTTCCTTACTCCTCTCGAACGCGTAGCGCAGACCACTGGCCAGACGGAAAAGATCGGCACCCTCGAGGAGAGGTCCAACACCGTCGCCTATGCGTGGGCGAGGATCTCCGATGATCCATGGTTCGGTGCGGGGCTCGATGATCGCAGCGGCGCGACATTCAACGGCGAGACGCTGACGCACTCGATCCCATTCCGGGTCTGGTTCCAGGGCGGCATCGCGCTGTTCATCGGCTGGTTGCTGGTCTTCGGCGCTGCAGCGACGTCGGTGGCGCGCGCGGTGAAGGAGCGCCGTGGCGCCGGGCCTGCGGGGACTCTCGTGGTGCTCATGGCGTTCTCGGTCACCGCAGCAACCCTCCAGCAGCCGTACTTCTGGTTGCCGTTCGTCGCGGCATGGGCTGCGCTGAACGTGACGACAGGTCGTGAACCTCGCGGTGATGATGACCAGCATCGCGAAGAGCTCGAACACCCGCATGGGGGCCGGGTTCTTGCCACGGGCGGCTGAGGAGAGCGCCGCAGGTTCACAATCGGTCTCCGCGCGCTCGGTACCATCAGCCCCACTGGGCGATCGTGTGCCCCGACCTGGGGCTGTCGTCACACTCTTCCGACGGACAGCTCAGCCATCCCGGCTCAAAGACCGCACGGGTTCAACGGTCTCGCTCACGATGGCGCTCACTTCGTCGCGCACTCGGTCCAGGGATGCTCGCGCCGTCTCGACGGCCGCCATCACCTCGGACCGGTGGAGCTCGATGTTCGCGATGATCTCGCTAGCGCGTTCGGGGGCGCCCTCCGGATCCAGAACCAGGTGGTCAAGACCGATTGTGCGGAGCTGCTTTCGCAGCTTGTCAGAGCTCCCCGACTCGTAGCCGATCGGCACGCAGCCGCGCCGCGCAGCGAATAGCAGCACGTGCAGGCGGTCGCTCACGACGAACGAACTGCGGTCGTAGGCATCGACGACCCGACGAAGCTGGTTCAGGTGATCTCCGCGCCAGTTGAGTGGCTCAGTGTCCAGATCATCCGCGAGGCCGGACACCAGCGTCTCATCGCGTCCTACCTGGACCACGCCCAGCGGCGTAGCGCTGGAGGCTGACCTGCACGCTTCGAGCACCGCCGTGAACTGCTGCCGGTAGTGAGCACGGTCCGAACGCAGTGCGAACGCGAAGGACCCGCGACGCTCGATGCCGGGGTACACCGGGCCGGCGAGGTGCGAGCTCGCGAGCGCTATGTCCGGCATCAGGTTCATGCCTGGGAACATCGATGGTGCAGCGCTGTCGCGGCTCCACGCAGCTGTGCACAGCCGGAGCTGGAGTCGCTCGAGCGCCACCGCGATGCGGCCGGCCCCCCGGTATCCGCGGCCTACTTTGATGACCGCTCCGCCGCGCAGTCGCACGAGACCACTTGCGATCAGGTTCACCACGACCTTCGCGAGCCCGCCAGGCGTGTCCGCTAGCAACTGCTCACCCGGCGCGAAGACGAGCACCGAGCGACGCCTCCGTACGAGAGACCAGAGAAGCTGAATCTCACGGTTCTGCGTCGCGGCGCCCGGTGGCAGGTCGAACACGGCCATGTAGCTCTCAGAGACACCCCTGCTCGACACCACCGGTGCGCCGACCCCGCTGAGCCAGTCGACGTGCGCTTCCCTGATGATGACATCGCCCAGGTTGTCCTCTTGCGCCTTCGCGCTGACCAAGATCACGTGCGTCTCCTCGCGCCGACGTCATCGGCACTTTCTAGGCTCTTCCGATACTGGATGAATAGCGCTCCCGCCTGCGCTGCGTACCCCACTGCCAGGCCCGCCGCGGCGCCTGCCCCCCCGGCGACGGCCGCTCCGACGGCGATCAACCCGAGGCTGAGGATGGCGGTAGCCACGTTGGCTCGCGCCGCCCGCGCCTCTGCACCAGTGCCCTGCAGGATCGCGGTGAACATGGACGCCACCCCGGCGAGGACAAGTCCGGCCAGAAGGATGCGCAGCGGAAGTGCGGCACTGCGATAGTTCGGCCCGAAGAGGGCCGAGAGAATCTCGGGGGCGAAGATCCCGAGCACGATATACGCCGCGCCGACCGGCGCCACGGCAGCGAGCACCAGACGGCGAACGTCGGTGGGGCGAACCCGTCCGGAGCTGGCAACCATCGGCATCGCTGCCTGTGCTAGCGACGTAGGGATCAGTCTCAACGGCGAGATGAGCCGTGCGGCCGGACTGTAGATGACAGCACCCGCCACACCGCTCACCGCACTCACGATCGCGACGTCGAGCTGCCTGGACTGCGCGCTCATCGAGTTCACCCAGAACGGGGTGCTCGAGCGCACGCTGGCGACAATTCCCGGCCGCGCGGCGAGCGAGGCCGGAGCGCGCACCGAGGTCCGAATGAAGAGACCGACAACCGCGCCGAGGGTGTAACCGAGGGACAACCACAGAACCGGTTCCTCGGGCTGCACCCACGCGGCCACCACAAGCACGACAGCAGGAATCGCTCGGCGAACGATGAGGTTCAGGGCCGCGACTCGCGGGTGCCCGAGCCCAAGACTGACCGCCGCTCGGAACTCGGCGAGCCGATCCACTGCGAGCCACAGGACGAACGGCGCCACACTCGCCAGCCAACCACTGTCCGTTGCCAGCACGGCAGCGACGACGCTCACAGTTCCGACAGTCGCCACCGCAGCAGTCACCGCCGCGTTCGCACGCGTCAGTCCTCGCAGGACCGAGTGGCGCCCTGCCGCCGCCTCACGGGTCGCGGCGGTGGTGAGGCCCAGGTCGAGGACAGCGGAGGCGAACATCGACGCACCAATGATGGCGCTGACTCCAGCGAACGAAGCGGGTGCCACCAGCCGCGCGAACAGGGCGAACGTGACGGCCTGCAGAAGCGCTGACAGCACCCTGCTCGACAAGAGGTACCCGAAGACCCTGGCGATCTTGCGGGCACTCAGCGGCGACGAGTGCTTGCTGGCGCTTCCGTGTGCGCCGACTGACGCCGGGCCAGAACTGGCGTTCGCCACGGTCGTTTCGTCAACGTGAGGTCGAGTCGGCCCTGTCATGTCGATCGCGCCAGGTCGATGGCGGCCGCGTAGGCCCGATCCCACTGCGCGGCAACAGACTGGGCGCCGAAGAGCTCCGCGCACACGACACTCGCGTTCCTCGCGATCTCATTCCTCAGCGCGCGCGACCCAACGAGCCGGCCAAGCTGCGCGAGAAAGTTGTCGTCGGAAGAGACCAGGACGTCACGCTCTCCGACCATCTCGATGCCCTCCAACGCCACGGCAGTCGCCACCATGGGCACGCCCGCCCCCGCGAGCTCGAGAGCGCGTGACTTGATCCCCGTGCCATAGGTGTCAGGCAAGACCGCGACATCCAATGTCCCAAGGAAGGCGTCGAGGTCGTCCACCCACGGGAGATAGGTCCCGCCGAGATCTGCGAGGAGGTCCGTCATCACGTCATCCGCGGTTGCCCGCCCGAGGACGGTGACGCGGACATCCTTGCGAAGGTCGGACGACCGCAGCGCCTCGAGGGTCCGGACGACGTCCGATCGAAGGTAGGCCTGTCGCGTGTCAGCAACCACTCCGACGTGCACGAGCGCAGAGGATTCAGTCTTCCCGACGAAGGGAGCCTCAGTCACCCGTCCAGACGGCATGAAGATCGGGACGGACACGACGGGCTGCCCGGGGTGCACCTCGCGCAGGTACGCCGCGTCAGAACTCGACACCACGTGCCACAGGGAACGCTCGTCCACCAGCGACTTCTCGAACCGGGTGGTGACCGCTGCCCGCAGGAGCGCGGCCCATCGCTGAGTGCGGGACGAGCCGGCCGCAGCGCGGCGTTGCCTGCGTGAAGGCGGATCCACGAAGCTGATGACCCTCGGAAGGCCGTCCAGAAGTCCGGCCGTGGCCGAAGCCAGGTTTCCGTCGAGGTGGACAACCTGGTACCCACCCGCACGCACCTGGTCAGCGAGCGCGCGTGCTGAGCGACTGGCGAAGACTCGCTCCCTGAAGGCCCTGCGCAGCATCTGACCCTGGTAGTGGATCGGTGCTGACGCGAAACTGACTCCCGCGTCCCGGCTCAGCTGGATCTCGTCGATCAAGCTCGGGTCACGAACGAAGCCGAAGACATCCACGGAGTGCCCGAAGGTTCTCATGCTGCGGATGAGGTTCACCGTGTGGGCGTGCAAACCCTCGCGGGGCGGATACGTCATGTCCGAGCAGATCACGGCGACCCGCACGGTCTACGCCATCCCGCGGATTGCAGTGACAAGTCCGGACGCCATGGCCTCGACTGAGTACCGGTTCTGGCAGCGACGCTGGATCTCTCCGCGGCGCTGTTCCCATGACCCCGAGTCGTCCAACATCGAGCCGATGACGCGAGCCAGATCGACGGCGTCGTCCTCGCGGAAGAAGAGCGCGTTCACGCCCTCGACGGCGGCCTCTATCTCGGGGGCGTGGGGCTCATCTCGCGCGATGACCATTGGCACACCCATCGCAAAGCTCTGGGTAGCCGCCAGGCCGACATAGCCGGGCGACACGCTCAGCACCGCCGCTGAATAAAGTCGCTGCAGCTCGGAAGCGTCCTCGCAATGTCCGTGCATCGTGATTCGTTCGCGGAACGGCGAGCGGGAGACGAGGTGCGTGATCAGGTCCGAGTCTTTCCCGTCCCCGACGATCGAGAGTCGGATTCGAGGGTGCGTGGCCGCGACAACGTTGAAAGCCTCGACCAGGAGCGCCGGCTTCTTTTCCGCGACCAGCCGACCGACGTAGATGATCGCATCGCGCTCACCCTCGTTCGAGGTCTCGGCGAACTCGTCGCGGTAGTAGAGAGCGTTCGGGGCCGCGGTGATCGGCTTGCCAGGGTAGATCTGTCGAAGCTCTTCCGCCTGCGACTCGGTGTAGGTGATCACGCCGTTCGCAAGCCTGCGCATCCAGCCACGAACGGTGTCGGTCCGAGACCCACGACCTTGTCGAGGCCAAGCGTGGCCCCAGACGAGCGTCGGACGACCGAGAAGCCGTCGGATGAGCAGGATCGGCCAGTTCAGCACCATTCTGGGATTGAGGTCGACGAGAGCGACCTGCGCACCGAGGAGCGCTCGTATGGGTGAGTTCTGAATAGTCACCCGACCGCCCAGGACATAGCGATTCCGAAGTGTTCGGATTCCCAGCGCGTCATAGTCCACAAGGCGGGTGGCGACATCAGGCGCGGGGGTGCCTGCGAATACGGTCAGCTCATCACCCATCTCAGCCATGACTGCGCGCATCGTCCGCGTGCGGTAGCTCGCCAAAGACGCGAACGAGGCGACGGCGCCGGCTGAGGCCCTGCTTCCCTTAGCCACTTAGTTCTCCTCATGATCTGAGCTCTGGCGCGGCTCGGCGCTCACCGGCGCCGTTGTAGAGTCCAAGAATTCGGAGACCCACGCCGAGACCGAGTGCCTCTCGAACCCCGACGGCGCGGAGCCATCGAGCGGGCGCATCAGGACCCGAAGAATCGCCTCCTGCACACCACCCCCGTCGGGATCAACGACGGCAATTCGATCGGGATCGTAGAAGTCCTCGTTCTTGACCGCTTCGTTCCACGTGACGATGCTCGCTCCCGACGCGATCGCCTCGAGCGTCCGCATCGTCAGACCGGACTGTCCCGCCTTCTGGACGTCAAGGACGACTCGAGACTGCCGGAACACCTCGGCGACCTCATGCTGGCTCAGCTTGACTCCTGTGACGCGGGACGGATCGATCGTCCCAAACTCGGGATCGATCAGTCGCTTCACAGCGAGGAGCGCTGCTGACGGCGTGTACATGTGGCGAAAGCTCGTATCCACGGCTGCCGCAGCGGCTTCGGTCTTCTCGTACCGCTCTGGGTTCACGGTCCCCACCGAAGCCAGGTCCCAACGACGCTCGGCGTGCGATGGCCCGGCGGAGAAGGCTGGGCCGTAGAACAGCGGTTTGTACGCCAGCTCCGGGAGCCGCGCGACATCCTGGGCATCGAAGGAGTAGGCCCTGTCGACGTGCGGTCGCAGCGCGAAGTAGTTGTCGTCCGCGGCGATGGGGTCGTAGGCGTAGAAGACGACGCGGACGTCGGGGTTGGAGCGTCGCACGTCGCGCAGGAACCACGCCGGCGTCACCTCCCCCTTGATGACGACCACGACATCGACCGTGCGCTCGCTCAGTGCGGCGAGTGCGCGACGGAAGTGCCGACGGGTCACGGCTGCTAGCAGGCCAGGGCGGATCCTGTAGGTGGCCCGTACGAGTGCGGAGTTTGACGCACGCTCGTCAAGGTGGAAGACGACCTCTGAGTGGTGCGCGAGCGCACGTGCGATCGTCGACTCGTAGCCGAAGAAGGAGGGCGCCACCAGGAGCACCGAGCGCCCGCCCGGCTCCGATCCTGCGTACCGACGGAGCACTCCGAGCTTGACGTCGTCCGTCGAGCCGTCAGGAGGAGCGGTCATCGAGCATTCTCGTGGTGCAGAACCGCCCGAACGGTCCTCGCCAGGATCAACAGGTCGCCGAACGGCGTCCAGTTCTCCACGTAGTTGACGTCGAGGCGGATGCCATCCTCCGGCGCAAGGCTAGATCGCCCGGAGACCTGCCAGAGCCCGGTCAGTCCCGGCTTCACCCGAAGGCGGCGATGCGCAGTGCGGTCGTACTGCGCAACCTCGGCGTCGATCTGCGGTCGCGGACCGACCAGGGCCATGTCACCGAGCAGGACATTGAGCAGCTGAGGGAACTCATCGATCGAGTACTTGCGCAGCACCCGCCCCAAGGGAGTCACGCGCGGATCGTTGACCGGCTTGTAGAACATGCCGACCGAGGCGATGCCCTGCTCCGCCAGAACCTCGGCGAGCCGAGTGTCGGCGCCCGCCACCATGGTGCGGAACTTGAAGATGCGGAATCGTCGGCCGTCCTTGCCGATGCGCTCCTGGCGGTAGAGGACCGGGCCCGGGCTGGTGACTCGGACGAGGAGCGCAACCAGCGCCAGGACCGGCAGCGCTACGACCGTGATGGCCGCGGCCAGCACCCAGTCGTAGAGAGACTTGGCGACGTACTTTCCGCCCCTGAACCGCGCTTCGTCGACGTACATGAGAGGGAGACCGCTGACCGGCTGCATGAGAACGCGAGGACCGGCGACGTCAACCAGCGAGAGGGTCAGGGCGAGATCGATCCCCTTCCCCTCAAGGTCCCACCCGAGCTGGCGAACGGTCTCCGCCGTGATCGCGTCCGCCCCCGTGACCGCCACCGCGGAGGCACCGACGCGTTCGGCAATCTCGGCCGCTCGGTCCATGGCGCCGAGTACGGGGACTCCACCGATGAGCTCGCCCTCCACGATCTCGCCCGTCGGAACGCACACGCCCACCACCGCGAATCCAGCCCGCGGGTTCTTGTTCAGCTCTCCGATCAGCCGTGCAGCCTTGCTGCGGTGACCGATGACCAGGATCCCGGACTGGTGCGTGCCTGCCTCGCGCTGACCATGCAGCCAGCGTCGCCATCCGAAGCGACCCGCCAGGATGAGTCCGAGACCCACCGGCGCGGCGAAGCCGAGGTACCCGCGACCGATCTCCATGCGCAGCAGGTAGGCCACGACTGCGACAGCGGCGAAGAGTCGCCACGTCATGTTGAACACCCGCGAGTACTCGGTGGGGCCGCTTCCGAGCACGCGCCTGTCGCGCGTGCGTCCGACAGCGAGAGCGGCCAGCCACGTCAGAGCCAGCACGGCGGAGACCGAGAGGTAGGACGGGGAGAACTCGCCCGAGACCGCAGCGATACCGGTGGCGTCGAAGCGCACCAGGTAGGCGACGACGACAGCGAACGTCACAGCGATCGCGTCCGTCACCCAGAGTCGAAAAGCG
Source organism: uncultured Cellulomonas sp. (assembly GCF_963527515.1). Taxonomy (NCBI): domain Bacteria; kingdom Bacillati; phylum Actinomycetota; class Actinomycetes; order Micrococcales; family Cellulomonadaceae; genus Cellulomonas; species uncultured Cellulomonas sp. The sequence continues at coordinate 26,386 of NZ_CAURTV010000033.1, forward strand.
AGATCGCTCCATCGGGGATTTGTCGTGACGGCCGTAGAGGCGGCCGAGCGCGCTAGCTGCTGTGGCACAAAGCTCACAGCGCGCGCGCTAGTGTCCGAATTAGTCACGTTTCCCCCCGATGTCCGTTTTCGCGACGCGGTCGCCGAAAACGTGTAGGTCGAATCGTACATCGGCATGTCGCCACGATGAATCGAGGCAACTGTGCTTTCGGTTACGTCGCGGTTAACTCTCGCGATACCACTCGAACATCGGCGTGATCACGCGCCGTGAGAGACTGGCTGCCGCGTGTCACCGAGCAGGGGAGAGCAAGGCAGTGGAGCTTCAGGACTATTGGGTCATTCTGCGCAAGCGGTGGCTCTCGATTGCTGTGTTCACGCTGCTCGGAGCGGCTCTTGCCGTCGCCGCGTCGCTCGCCGCCACCCCGCTCTACCAGGCGACCACCCAGCTCTACGTCTCGGTCAAGACCGGTGAGTCGTCCAGCGACCTGCTGCAGGGCTCGAACTTCACCCGCCAGCAGGTGACGTCCTACACGCAGCTGGTCACCAGCCCGCTGGTCCTCCAGCCGGTGATCGAGGACCTGGGCCTTGCGGCCCGTACCTCGGCTCTGGCTGACCGCGTGAGCGCCGACTCCCCGCTGAACACCTCGCTGATCAACATCACCGTCACAGACGAGAACCCCGCGATAGCTGCAGCAACATCCGACGCCATCGCCAAGGAGTTCAAGACCGTCATCGCGCAGCTCGAGACGCCGAGCGACGGCAGCCCGTCCGCCGTCAAGATCTCGATCGTCCGCGACGCCGTCGCCCCGGAGGGACCGTCGTCCCCGAACCTCAAGCTGAACCTCGCGCTCGGCCTGCTCGTGGGCATCGCGCTCGGTGTCGGCATCGCCGTGCTCCGCTCGGTGCTCGACACCCGTGTCCGCTCCGAAACCGACGTCGCCCGGGTCACCGACACCTCCGTCATCGGCACCATCCCCGAGGACTCCGACGCCCCCGAGCACCCGTTGATCGTCCAGAGCAGCCCACACAGCCAGCGCTCCGAGGCCTTCCGCCGACTGCGTACCAACCTGCAGTTCCTAGACATCGCGGACCGCCCGCAGTCGATCGTCATCACCTCGTCGCTGCCCGGCGAGGGAAAGTCCACGACCTCCATCAACGTGGCCATCACGCTGGCCGACGCCGGCACGCGGGTCGCCCTCGTCGACGCCGACCTGCGCCGGCCGTCGGTGGCCAAGTACATGGGCCTCGAGGGCAACGTGGGTCTGACCACGGTGCTCATCGGCCGGGCGAACGTCGAGGACGTCATCCAGCCGTGGGGCAACGGCTTCCTGCACGTGCTCGCGGCCGGCCAGATCCCGCCCAACCCGAGCGAGCTGCTCGGGTCGCTCGCCATGGCACGTCTGCTGGAGAAGCTGACCTCGCAGTACGACGTCGTCATCCTGGACACCGCCCCCCTGCTCCCCGTCACCGACGCGGCGATCCTGTCCAAGCTGACCGGTGGCGCCCTGCTGGTGGTGGGTGCCAACAAGCTCCACCGCAACCAGCTGGCCGAGTCCGTGGGCGCCCTGGAGACCGTCGGTGCCCGCATCCTCGGCATCGTGGTGAACCGCCAGAAGCGCAAGCAGAGCGACCAGTACGCCTACTACGACTACACGCCCACGCCGGCCACGTCCGCAGACTCCGGCCGGGGCGGCAAGAAGCGCAGGGCGCCCTCGACCGGACGCGTCCCGCAGGTGCCCGAGGCCGCCGCCCCCACCGCGGTCAGCGGACCCACCACGCTGTGGCCCGGCGACTCCCTCAGCGAGACGCAGCTCAAGGACTTCCAGCGCCAGCAGGCGCAGAACGCTCCCGCCCAGCACCAGCGGCCCGGCAGCTGACCGCACGCACCACTGCCACGACGGCCTCGGACCTCACGGTCCGGGGCCGTCGTCGTATGGCCCGCCAGGAGACGGTCGGCTCCGCACGCCATGTCGGCTACCGCCCGCCGCTGCCGCGGGCCTGAGCGTGGAGAAGCGCCCGGGCGGTGCGGGAGCCCGGCAGGGCACGGGACGCGGCAGCGACGTGCAGCGCACGGGGCCGTGGACAGCCACGTGCACGAGCGTGGTCCGCGCCGCACTCCCCCGGACGCACGAGAGCCCCGCACCATCCGGTGCGGGGCTCTCGTGTGAGGTGCTAGGCCATTCAGGCCGCGGCGCCAGCCTGACGACGGCGGGCGACGACGACGCCACCGGCGCCGACGAGGACCAGCGCACCGGCGCCCAGGGCGATCGGCAGCGCGTTGGAACCGGTGGAGCTCAGGTTCCCGGTGGCCCCGGCTGCGGCAGCCGCAGCGGTCGAGGCGGCGGTGACGCTCTGGGAGCTGATGATGGCGCCAGTCGCGGTGTCCGTGGCGACGATCGTGAACGTGCCCGGCTGCGTCAGCGTGACCGTGAAGACCGCGGTGCCGGCGGCGTTCGTGACCTTGGTGAGCGACTTGGTGCCGGCGATCGTGATCGACGAGTCCGGCAGCGACGCCGGGGTGCTGGTGATGGTGAGCGTCACCGAGGCGCCGGCGGGGCCGGTCACCGTGACGGCGAAGCTCTCACCGGCGGTGGGCGTCGTGTCCGACACGGTGCCCTTGTTCGAGTAGTCCTCGGAGCCGTACGCCATGGCGGCGGTCGGAACGAGTGCGAGTGCCACGGCAGCAACTGCGACCAGAGCGGTGCGACGAATCTTCATGGTGTTGTCCCCCCGGACGGTCGTGTTACGGGTATGGCGAGATGTGACTCCGGGCAACGGTACCTTCTACATCCCGCAGGCGGAACCCACGACTACGTCACCCTTTTGGCGGGCTGTGGGTGTCGAACGGATATGCACGTTTCCGGTCTGTTTCGGACCCGTAACGATTTGCAGGTCGAGCGTGCCGCTCTCACCAGGTTTGAGTACAAATGTCCGTCCTCCTACTCCCAGATCGTCGTGAATCTGGGCTAACAGACCCTGCGGATCAGGTTTCACCCGCACCGTCTCAATTCCGCCGCCAGAAGGCGCATAAATGAGCACGTTTGTCCGGATATCGCCCAGGGGGACGATGTCGTCGAGGCCCACCAGGTAGGCCGGCAGCTCGGCCGCGTCGGGGGGTGCGTCGTACGTCAGGGTCACCACGGCGTCCACGATCTGCGAGCCGTCGGGGCGGCACTGCGTGGCTTCGGCGTCGACCGTGAGGTCCAGGTAGTAGCCGACCTTCGCCTGCGTGCCGTCGTTGAGGTAGACCCCGATCACGGGCGAGTCGCCGTCGACGCCGCGCAGCGCCCCGCCCAGGACGGTGGGCTCCAGGCGGCTCTGCTCGTCCTCGTCGGCGGACCACACCATGAGCCGGCCCTGCCGAGCTGCCTCGGCCAGCGCGTCCATCACCGCGGGGGCGTCGCCCTGGCCGCCGATCACCGCCGTGAACACCGCCGTGGAGGTCGCCGCGAAGAAGGCGTCCTGCTCGCGCGGGTCCTCGATGTCCAGGTAGACCTGGTTGAGCAGCGTCTGGACGGCGTCGTCGGCCGACAGCGTGGTGCCGTCCGCGAGGGTGACCGGCCCCGTGGCTCCCAGGACCAGCGCGAGGGCGCCGGGGTCCACCGAGAGCACCCCGTCGATGGTCCCTCCGACCTTCTGCTCCCAGATCGCCTTGGCCAGCGCGCCGGACCGCGGGAAGTCCGGGGTGAACGTGACGTCACGCATGTCGGTGCCGAGCAGCGGGCCGAACAGGGCGTTCTCCGCGTCGGTCAGCGGCAGCGCCGGCTCCGCCAGCCCGCTGAGCGAGCCGCCCGAGCGCTCCTCGACCACGGTGACCGCACCGGCGTCGGCGCTCAGGAGCAGGACGGAGCCGGGGATCCCGCCGGTGGCGCGCTGCTCCGCGTTGTTCTGCACGAGCACCAGGTAGCTCCGCGGCCCGTCGGCGCCCATCATCGCGGGCACCAGCTGCGCGGCGCGGGAGGCGGTGGCGGTGGTCACGGCGACGTCGGCCACCTGCTCGCGCAGGGTCTGGACGGGGTCGGCGACGAGGGCCAGCAGCGCGGAGGTGTCGAGGTCCTCGAGGCGCTGCGCGGTCAGCTGCACGGATGCGTCCGCGGCGACGATCGCGGGGGCCGCCTCCTGGAGCGGTGCCAGGTCCACACGACCGTCCACGGGGGCCAGTGCGGCCGGGTCCACCAGGGTGGTGGCCTGCATGAGGGACGGCAGCGCCTGCTGGGCGAGGTCGTCCACCGCGCTGGCCACCGTGTGCACGGCGTCCACGTTCGGGCCGACCCACGGCAGCAGGCCCGCGACGGTCCACACCGGGCCGGTGGTCGAGCGCGCGGCCGTCGACGAGTGCGCCTGGAGCTGGACCAGGGTGCGGTCCGCGGCGGCGGAGTCGCCGGCCGTCACCTGCTCCTGCAGGTCCCGGACGTCGGCGCGCGCGGCCTCGAGGGCGTCGGCGGCCCGCAGGGCGTCGGTGGCCAGCCACACCCCGAGGCCGATGACGACGACGAGCGCCAGGCCGCACCCGATGAGCACCCGCTTGACCAGCCGGCGGCGACGCGCACGGACGTAGCTGGTGCGTCGGCGGCGGACCGTCTCCGGGTGCACCGGCGCCTCCGGGACCGGCTGTGCGTTCCAGTCGGATCCCCACCCCGGGTGCGTCACGACGTCTCTCTCCCCCTGGCCGAGCCGCGACCCGGCAGGGCGACGGCGGTCGGAATCGTACCGGCGCGTCCTGAGGCGACCGCATCCGGTGGGTGGAAACTGTGCGCCGATCGGGTCACAGGATGCTCGGTTGAGCGCCTCGACACCGCAGGATAGGCACCGTGACCCCCACCGACCTGGCCGAGCCCTTCCGCGTCCTCGTCGTCTGCACCGGCAACATCTGCCGGTCGCCGGCGGCGGAGCGGCTGCTGGCTGCCGGCCTGGGGGCGGCGTACCGCGGACGCGACTCGGCCGGGGGTCTGACGCCTGCGATCGAGGTCGGCTCCGCCGGTACGGGCGCGCTGGTGGGCTACCCGATGACCGACGAGATGGCGGCGATGGTCGCGCAGCTGGGCGTCGACCCCCAGGGGTTCGAGGCCCGGCAGCTGGCGCCCGGAATGGTGACGCAGGCGGACCTGGTGCTCGCGCTGACCCGGCGCCACCGCTCCGCGATCGTCGAGCTGGTCCCCTCCGCGGTGCGGCGCACCTTCACGCTCCGGGAGCTGGCCAGGCTGGCCGGGGACGTCGACCTCGCGACGCTGCCCGGCGCCAACGCGACCACGGCGGACCGCCTCCGGGCGCTCGTGCCGCTGGCCGCCACCCGCCGCGGGCTCTCGGCACACCGGCTCGTCGACGACGACGTGGTCGACCCCTACCGCGGCGATGCGGCGCTCTACCGGACGTCGTTCGGGCAGCTGCTGCCCGCCGTCGAGGCGATCGTCGCCGCCGTCCGCCACTGACCAGCAGGAGGTGAGCCGCGGTGCGCGGTTCTGTCAGGTACGTGAACGGCCCCCTCGTCGGCGCCCTCATGGTCGGCCTGCTGGCCGGCTGCACGGGCGGCTCCCCCACGCCGCCCGCTCCCATCGGTGACGTCGTCACCCAGGAGGAGGCCGAGGCGCTCGGCGACGGCCTGGCCGCCTACGAGATGCAGGACGGGACGAAGGTCGTCGTCGGCGAGGACCACCCGCTGCCGGCGCCGGTCGAGGAGGACCTGGCCGACGCGATGGACGACGTGCTCGAGGGCGAGGACGACGGGACGACCGCGGCCGAGAACGTGAGCGACCTGGCCGAGGAGGCGTCGGCGGCCACCGGCAAGAAGGTCCTGCTGGTCTACCTGAACCCGCTGCTGTCGATCGGCGACGAGGAGGCCCACCCCGTGTGGGTCACGCACGGGCAGCCGGAGGGCACCACGATTCAGGGGACCGACGACTACGACGCGCAGATCGCCAACGTCGAGGAGTTCATCGCCGCGCAGCCCGACCCCTCGGAGTGGGCGTACGTCGTCCAGCCCCGATGACGATGCCCTCCCCACCGGGCGGTGGAGAGGGCATCGTGACCGTGCGGGTGCGGGCTAGACCCCGAGCACGCTCTTGATCGGGCCGATCAGGAAGTAGACGACGAACATCGCCGACGCCACCCACATGAACGCGTGGATGTCGCGGACCTTGCCGACGGCCAGCTTGATCACCACGAACGAGACGATGCCCGCGCCGATACCCGCCGTGATCGAGTACGTGAACGGCATGAGGATGATGGTGAGGAACGCCGGGATGCCCAGCTCCCAGTTCCGCCAGTCGATGCCCGCGATCTGCGTGACCATGAGGAAGCCCACGACGACCAGCGCCGGGGTGGCCGCCTCGAACGGGACCATCGAGACCAGCGGCGACAGGAACGTGGCCAGCAGGAACGCGATGCCGGTCACCACGGAGGCCAGCCCGGTGCGCGCACCGTCGCCGACGCCCGCCGCGGACTCGATGTAGCTGGTGTTGGACGAGACGGAGCCCGCGCCACCGGCGGCCGCCGCGATCGAGTCGACCACGAGGATCCGCTGGGTGCCGATCGGGCTGCCGTCCTTCTCGAGCAGCTTCGCCTCGCTGCCGACCGCGACCATCGTGCCCATCGTGTCGAAGAAGTCGGCGAGCAGGAGCGAGAAGACCAGCAGGAGGACCGCGACGATCCCGATGGACTCGATGGAGCCGAACAGGGAGAACTGACCGACCAGCGAGAAGTCGGGCGTCGCGAAGGGGCCACCGGCGGGCCAGTGCGGGACGTCCAGGGCCCAGCCGCCGGGGTTGACCACGGCGCCGGTCTCGTCGGTCTTGGAGCCGATGTTGCCGACGAGCTCCACGATGAACGCGAGCACCGTGGCCGAGAGGATCGCGATGAGGATGGCGCCGCGGACCCGGCGGACCATGAGGATGATCGCCAGCAGCAGGCCGAACACGAAGACCAGCAGCGGCCAGCTGCCCAGCGACCCGCCGATGCCGAGCTCCACAGGGACCGCCATGCTGGCCGGGATCCGCACGAAGCCGGCGTCCACCAGGCCGATGAACGCGATGAACAGGCCGATGCCGACGCTGATCGCCGTCTTCAGCTCCACCGGGACCGCGCGGAACACGGCCGCGCGGAAGCCCGTCAGGACGAGGACCAAGATGATCAGGCCCTCGAGCACCACGATGCCCATGGCGTCCTGCCAGGACATGTTGGGCAGGGAGGCGATGGAGTAGGCGACGACCGCGTTGAGTCCGAGGCCCGCGGCCAGCGCGAGCGGGAAGTTGGCGACGACGCCCATGAGGATGGTGAGCACGCCGGCGACGAGCGCCGTGGTGGCCGCGACGGCGGCGAGGTTCGGGGTGTCGCCGCCCCCGAGGAACTGGCCGTCGCCCGAGCGGACGGTGCCGATGATGAGGGGGTTGAGCACGATGATGTAGCTCATCGTGAAGAAGGTGACGAGACCACCGCGGATCTCGGTACCGATGGTCGAGCCGCGCTCCGTGATCTTGAAGTAGCGGTCGACGGCGTTCGTGGGGGTTGCAGGACGCTCTGTCTGCGTGGAGGGGGTCGAAGACATGCGCGCAGTGTGGCAGAACTGTGTGACCGGCAGATTGCGTTTCCAGCACGCGTCCTGGACCGCTGTTCAGCCCACGAACACCTGCGCGCAGAGCGCCCCCTTCGGGCCCGTGGTGCAGCCGACGCCGATCTGCGTGTAGTCGGGGTTGAGGATGTTCGCCCGGTGCCCCGGTGACCCCATCCAGCCCGCCACTACGGCGGCCGGCGTCGGGTAGCCCAGCGCGATGTTCTCTCCGACGGCCCGCGCGGCGCACGCCTCGAGGATCGGCTCCAGGGGGTCGTGCTCGAACCGGTCCTCGGCCACCAGCAGGGCCGTGCGCGCGGTCGCCTGGTCGGTCGCGCACGGCGAGACCGTGAACGGGGTCAGCCCGGCGGCCACGCGCTCGGCGTTGGTGAGGGTGACGATCTGCTCGCCGACCGTGGGGGGCGGCGGCGGGGGCGGCTCGACGGGTGCCGGCGGCTGGGCCTCGGCGGGCGGGGTCGAGG
>NZ_CAURTV010000034.1:0-34278 GCF_963527515.1 uncultured Cellulomonas sp.
GCGCGCGCCTGGTCGCGGACGACCCCGGCCTCGCCGACGAGCTCGCGGTCCGCGGCTGGGCGCCGTGGCAGGTCCTGCTCGGCGCCGCCGACGGCGTCGAGGTGCGCGCCCGGCTGCTCGCCGGCTCCACGGAGCTGGGGGCCCAGCACGCCGTCCTGCTCTGGGACGCCCGGTAAGGTCTCGTCCTCCACCCGCCGACAGCCCGAGGTCCCGATGTCATCCGCCGAGCACGACCCCCCCCGCCCGCCCCAGACGACCGCCCGCGTGGCGCAGCGGCTCGACGCGCGCGGCTCGGTCTACGGCACCGACGCGGACGGTGACCTGGTGGGTCGCTGGGACGGGCACCCGTTCTGGTTCATCACGATGGGGCGCGCCAAGGAGTACTTCCAGGTGCGCGGCCGGTGGGCCAAGCAGGTGCCCGCCACCGAGTTCGGCACCGTGCTCCTGTCGGCCAACCGGTGGTCGGAGACCATGGTCTGGCCCAAGCTCTACGTCCGGATCGAGGCCGAGCAGGTGGCCGTCTACACCGAGCACACCGTCGACTACCAGCACGGCGTGTCCGACGACCAGCTGGACCTGCACCTGACCGGGGGGATCGCCAGCGCGCTGCGGTTCTTCGCCGAGCTCGACGAGCGCTACCCCGACGTCGTCCCGACGCACCCCGTCGCCGCGCCCCCGCCCGCCCCCGTCGACTACCAGGACCCGGCGCGGCCGACGCTGGACTGATGTCGATGACCCTCGTCGTCGCGCTCGTCGGCCCCACGGCCACCGGCAAGTCCGACCTGGGGCTGGCGCTCGCGCACGCCCTGGGCGGCGAGGTGGTGAACGCCGACGCGATGCAGCTCTACCGCGGCATGGACGTGGGCACGGCCAAGCTGATGCCCGACGAGCGCCAGGGTGTCCCGCACCACCTCCTCGACGTGCTCGACGTCCAGGAGGACGCGTCCGTGGCGGACTACCAGGCGCGCGCCCGGGACGCGCTCACCGACATCGGGGGGCGCGGCCGCCGGGCTGTCGCCGTGGGCGGGTCGGGGCTGTACGTCCGGGCGCTGCTCGACCACATGGAGTTCCCCGGTACGGACGCCGCCGTGCGGGCGCGGCTGGAGGCTCGGGTCGAGGCGGAGGGCGCCCGCGCGCTGCACGCCGAGCTCGCGGCGGCCGACCCCGTGGCGGCCGACGGGATCGGCCCCCGCAACGCCCGGCGGATCGTGCGCGCACTGGAGGTCATCGAGCTCACGGGCCGGCGGTACTCCGCCAGCCTGCCGCAGCACGTCTACGAGGTGCCCGCCGTGCAGATCGGGCTGGACTGCGACCGCACGGTGCTCGACGAGCGGATCACCGGGCGCGTGGACCGCATGTGGGCGACCGGGCTCGTGGAGGAGGTCGAGCGTCTGCGGGCGCACGGGATGGGTCGGACGGCGTCGCGCGCGGTCGGCTACGCCGAGGTGCTGGCCATGCTCCGCGGCGAGCTGCCCTCCGGCGAGGCGCAGGCCGCCATCGCGGCGGGCACCCGGCGCCTCGCCCGCAAGCAGATGGGCTGGTTCGGCCGCGACCCGCGCGTGCACTGGCTCGACGCGCAGGACCCCGCCCTGGTCGCGAAGGCGCTGGACCTGGTCGCCGCCGCCGACGCAGGCGACCTCGGGCTCGCCACGGACGACCCGGCCCCACGACGTAGCCTGGGCTCATGACCGTGGTGGCCGCCCCGACGCTGCACGTGACCAAGGGTCACGGCACGCAGAACGACTTCGTGCTGCTCGACGACCGGGACGCCCGTGTCGAGCTCTCGGCGGCGCTCGTCCGCTCGCTCACGGACCGGCGTGCCGGAGTGGGCGGTGACGGGGTGATCCGGCTCGTCGCCGGCGAGCACCTGCCGGAGGGCGTCGCCGCTCTGGCCGAGGAGCCCGCCGCGCGCTGGTTCATGGACTACCGCAACGGCGACGGGTCGGTCGCGGAGATGTGCGGGAACGGGGTGCGGGTGTTCGCCGCCTACCTCGAGCGGCTCGGTCTGTGGGATGCCTCCGACGGCGAGCTGGCGCTGGGCACGCGGGCGGGCGTGCGGCGCGTGCGGCGCGTCCCCGTGCCCGCCGGCCTCGGCGACGACGTCTGGTACGCCGTCGACATGGGCCGCTGGTTCCTGCCCGGCGGCGCCGACGCGGCCCGGGCCGGCGCCGACGCCGAGGTCGCAGTGGCGGGCCTGGAGGTCGCCCGCGCGGGACTGAGCGTCGACGTCGGCAACCCGCACGTCGTGCTCGCACTCGGCGGTGAGGACGAGCTGGCCGCGGCCGATCTCACCCGCGCGCCGGAGGTCACCCCCGTGCCTCCGCAGGGCACGAACGTCGAGCTGGTCGTCCCGCTCGGCGAGGCGCAGCAGGCCGACGGCACCCTGGTCGGGCGCGTCCGGATGCGGGTGCACGAGCGGGGTGTGGGGGAGACGAGGTCGTGCGGCACGGGCGCGTGCGCCGCGGCGCTCGCGGTCCGCACGTGGGCGGGTGTCGGCGCCCCCGACGTCTGGCTGGTCGACGTGCCGGGCGGCACCGTCCGCGTGAGCATGCTTCCGGAGGGCCACGTGGAGCTCGCGGGACCCGCCGTGCTCGTCGCGGCGGCGGACGTGGACCTCACCGCCCTGACCGCGGGGCGTTGAGGGGTGCGCCTCACGGTGCAGGACCTCGGTGCCGCGCTCGGCGAGCGCGCCACGGTGGTGCAGTTCTCCAGCACGTTCTGCGCCCCGTGCCGGTCCACGCGGTACGTCGCCGAGCGTGCCGTCGCGACGACCACGGGAGTCGCCTACGCCGACCTCGACGTGGCGGACCACCTGGAGCTCGGCGAGCGCCTCGGGATCGACGTCACGCCGACGGTCCTGGTGCTGGACGCCCGGGGCGAGGTGGTGCGTCGCGCCTCCGGGGTGCCGACGCTCGCTCAGCTGCGCAGCGCGCTCGCCGCGGCGTCGTCGGTGGGGTCCACCGCCTGACGCCTCGGCCGCCCGACTCGCGGACCGACCAGCGCCGCGCCGACCGCGAACACCACGGCGACCGCCAGCGCCGCCGTGAAGGGGGCGTCCGGACCTCCGTCGACCGCCGCGAAGGCCAGCCCCGTCAGGGCGAGGGCCAGCGCCGCCCCGATCGAGTCCGCGATGGACAGCGCCGAGCTGTTCACGCCCTGGCTCCCCGGCGCCGAGTACGCCAGCACCAGGACGGTCAGCCGGGAGTACACCAGGCCCATCCCCGCCCCGGCGAGCGTCCAGAAGCAGATGGCGACCGCCGCGGGGAGGTGGCCCGCCGCGGTGCCCAGGACGCCGACCACGGCGCCGACCACCAGGGCGGAGCCGACGACCACCGCCGTCCGGTGCGGCAGCCGCTCGCCGAGCCGCCCTTGAAGCCACGACGTGCCGGCCCACGCGACGCCGGCGAACGTCAGGGCGATCCCCGCGGTGGTGGGGGAGAACGCGTACCGCTCCGTGAGCAGGTAGGGCAGGTACACCTCCGCACCCAGGAACGCGCCCGAGACGAGCCCGCGCGTGGCGATGACGCTCGGCAGGCCCCGGGCGGCGCGCAGCGTGCCCGTCGGCACCACCGCGCGCAGCGCGACGAGGGCGACGGCGCCGGTGCCGAGACCCACGAGCACCGACCACGGGAGGGTGACCTGGGCCGCGAGGTTGAGTCCCAGCACGGCCGCGGCGGCGAGGGCGGCCCAGGCGAGCCGTCCGCGCGGGGCCGCGTCGGCCGAGGTGTCCGGCGGACCGACCGTGCGCAACGCCGGCACGAGGGCGAGCGTCGTCGGCACCACCAGCAGCGCGACCCCGAGGAACACCCAGCGCCAGCCGAGGTGCTGGGCGACCGCCCCGGCACCGGCGGGACCGACCAGCGACGGGACGATCCACGCCGCGGCGAACCAGGCGAACACCCGCGGGTGCAGGATCGCGGGGTACAGCCGCGCGACGACGACGTAGAGGGCGACCGTCATCGCGCCGCCGCCCAGGCCCTGCAGGAGACGGCCGGCCACCAGCACCTCCATGGTCGGCGCCGCGCTGGCGACCAGGATCCCGGCGGTGAACAGCCCGACCGCCGCGAGCAGCGGTGTGCGAGGCCCGCTGCGGTCGCTCCACGGCCCGGCCACGACCATCCCCACGACCCCGGTGGCGAGCGGGCCGGCGAACGCGAACGCGTAGAGCGAGGCACCGTCCAGCGCGCCGGAGACGGTCGGCATGACGGTGGTCACGGCCAGCGACTCGAACGCGACCATGAAGATGAGGGCGACCATGCTCCAGGTGGTGGTGCGCAGCGCCCGCCAGTCGCTCATCGGTCCCGCACGGCGAGCACGCGGAATCCCTTGGCGCTCGCGGTCCGCTCCACGGTGACGCCCAGCTCCGCCGCGATCCAGCGCTGCAGGGAGTCGGCACCGAGGTTCTTGCCGACCACGAGGTGCGCCTCGCCGCCCGGCGTCAGGCGGCGCAGCCAGTGGGTCAGCATCTCGTGCAGGGCGGCCTTGCCGACGCGGATCGGCGGGTTGGACCAGAGGGCCGCGAACGTCGTGTCCTCGGGCACCTCCTCGGGGCGCACCGCCGTCAGGTTGGTGACGCCGAGACGCTCGGCGTTGCGGCGGACCAGGTCGAGCGCGCGCTCGTTGACGTCGACGGCCCAGACCCGGGCGGAGGGGGCCTCGAGCGCCATGGTGAGCGCGATCGGTCCCCAGCCGCAGCCGAGATCGAGCAGGTCTCCCGTGGCCGGCGGCTCCGGGACGTGCTCCAGCAGGACGCGGGTCCCGAGGTCGACGTGGTCGGGGGAGAAGATGCCGCCGGCGGTCTCCACCTCGACCTCGCGGCCGGCCAGGTGCACGCGCAGGAGACGCCGCTCGTCGGGGGAGGCCGGACGCGCGGTGAAGTAGTGGTCCTGCTCGCTCACGGCGGAGACGATACCCACGACCACCCGCTCGGCCCGCAGCGAAATGCCTCGGCGCTCGTCGGCGCCTCGTGGGACCCTGGAGGAACCGTACGAGAAGAGGAACACCTTGACCGACCCGCAGCACACCACCAGCCAGACCGAGGACGCCCCGCCCACGCGCTCCGCGCAGGAGGTGGCCGATGACGTCGTGGCACGTGTGCTCGCCCGGGCGGGGGCCACGCTGCACGCCGGCGGCACGGTGCACTCCTCCTACGACGGCGACCAGCTCGAGCTGGAGGAGCGCACGTCGCTGCGCCGCGTCGCCGGGCTGTCCACCGAGCTCGAGGACGTCACCGAGGTCGAGTACCGCCAGCTGCGCCTGGAGAAGGTGGTGCTGGTCGGGGTCTGGGGCTCCGGCACCGTGACCGACGCCGAGAACTCCCTGCGCGAGCTCGCGCAGCTGGCCGAGACGGCCGGCTCGCAGGTGCTCGACGGGCTGCTCCAGCGCCGCCAGAAGCCCGACCCGGGCACCTACCTCGGCTCCGGCAAGGCCGCGGAGCTGGCCGCGCTCGTCGCGAGCGTCGGCGCGGACACCGTGGTCGTCGATGGCGAGCTCGCGCCGTCGCAGCGGCGCTCGCTCGAGGACATCGTCCGCGTCAAGGTCATCGACCGGACCGCCCTGATCCTCGACATCTTCGCCCAGCACGCCAAGTCCCGGGAGGGCAAGGCGCAGGTCGAGCTGGCGCAGCTGGAGTACCTGCTCCCGCGCCTGCGCGGCTGGGGCGACTCGATGTCCCGGCAGGCCGGTGGCCAGGTCGGCGGCGCCGCGGCAGGCATGGGGTCGCGTGGTCCCGGTGAGACGAAGATCGAGCTCGACCGCCGGCGCATCCGCAACCGCATGGCCAAGCTGCGCCGTGAGATCGCCGCGATGGAGCCCGGCCGCGTCACCAAGCGGGCGTCGCGCAAGAAGCACGCGATCCCGTCGGTGGCCATCGCCGGCTACACCAACGCGGGCAAGTCGTCCCTGCTCAACCGGCTGACGCACGCCGGCGTCCTGGTGGAGAACGCGCTGTTCGCCACGCTGGACCCGACGGTCCGGCGGGCGGAGACCGTCGACGGCCGCATCTACACGCTCGCGGACACCGTCGGCTTCGTCCGCGCGCTGCCGACGCAGCTGGTCGAGGCGTTCCGGTCCACCCTGGAGGAGGTCGCGGACGCCGACCTGATCCTGCACGTGGTGGACGCCTCGCACCCGGACCCCGAGGGGCAGATCTCCGCCGTCCGGCACGTGTTCGCGGACATCCCGGGCGCCATGGACGTGCCCGAGATCATCGTGCTCAACAAGGCGGACCTGGCCACGCCCGAGGCGATCGCGCGCCTGCGCTCCCGTGAGGTGCACTCGATCGTCGTGTCGGCGCACAGCGGCGAGGGCATCGAGGAGCTGCAGGCGCTGATCGCCGACCAGCTGCCACGCCCCGGCGTGAGCGTCGACCTGGTGGTCCCGTACGACCGGGGGGACCTGGTGAGCCGCGTGCACGAGCACGGCGACATCCAGGCGGAGGAGCACACGGCGGACGGGACCGCCCTGCGCGCCCGCGTCGACGCGGGACTCGCCGCCGAGCTGGAAGCGGCCGTACAGCGCCGTCCGTGAGCGTCGGCGGGCGCCACTAGGCTGACGCGGTGCCAGCCGCTGACCCCTCCGTCGAGTCGGCCCGCGACGACTCTGTCGAGGCTCTCCTCGACCTCGCCGTCGACGCCCTGGGCGGGGTCCGGCGCGACGGGCAGCATGAGATGGCGGTCGCCGTCGCGCAGACGATCGAGAAGGGCGAGCACCTGCTCGTCCAGGCGGGCACCGGCACCGGCAAGTCGCTGGGCTACCTCGTGCCCGCGGTCCGGCACGCCGTGCTGGAGAACGAGCACGTCGTCGTCTCGACGGCCACCCTCGCGCTCCAGCGCCAGATCATCACGCGCGACCTGCCGCTCGTGGCGAAGGCGCTGGCGCCGCACCTGCCGCGCACCCCCGCGATCGCGCTGCTCAAGGGCTGGCACAACTACGTGTGCGTGCACAAGGTTGCGGGCGGGTACCCCGAGGACGACGCCGGCACCCTGTTCGACCTGGGCGAGCACGCGGGCGCGGCCGAGCACCCCGCCCCGGCCCGCACGGGTGCGACGGGCCCGGCCGAGAGCCTGGGCGAGCAGGTGCTGCGCCTGCGGGAGTGGGCGGACGAGACCGGCACCGGCGACCGCGACGACCTGGTACCCGGCGTGACCGACCGGGCGTGGCGGCAGGTGTCCGTGACGTCCCTGGAGTGCCTGGGCGGCAAGTGCCCGATGCTCGCCGAGTGCTTCCCGGAGAAGGCGAAGGCCGCGTCCCGCGAGGCGGACGTCGTGGTGACCAACCACGCCATGCTCGGCATCGCCGCCTCGGGATCGCCGGGCGTGCTGCCCGACCACCAGGTGCTGGTCGTCGACGAGGCCCACGAGCTCACCGACCGCGTGACCGCGCAGGCCACGTCGGAGCTGTCCGTGGCGACCATCGAGCACGCAGCGCGGCTGGCCCGGCGGCACGGTGGCGTTCCCACGACCGACCTGGACCTGGCCAGCCAGGCGCTCGCCTCGGTGCTTGTCACTCTCCCCGAGGCCCGGTTCCGCGACGGGCTGCCCCCTGCTGCGCGCGACGCGGTCGCCAGCGTGCGCGACGCCACCCGGGCACTGCTCACGGTGCTCAAGCCGGAGTCCGGGCCGAGCGCTCCGCCCGAGGGCGGTCGCAAGGTCGCCCAGGCGACCATGCTGGCGCTGTACGAGGTCGCGGACCGGATGGCGGCGGACCCCCAGGACAACCGGCACACCGTGCTCTGGTGCGCCCGCAGCGAGGACCGCCGGGGCTCGGTGCTCACCCGGCTGTATGCCGCGCCGCTCGCGGTCAACGGGCTCATCCGCACGCACCTCCTGGCCGGACGCTCGGGCGTGCTGACGTCCGCCACGCTCGAGCTGGGCGGCTCGTTCGACCCGATCGCGCGCGCGGTCGGCCTCGAGGTGCGGCCGGACGCCGAGCCCGTCGGACCCACCTCCCTGGGCGGCGAGGCGACGACCGCACCCGCGGGGGCGCCCTGGCGCGGCCTGGACGTCGGCAGCCCGTTCGACTACCCGAGGCAGGGGATCCTCTACCTCGCCAAGCACCTGCCCAAGCCTGGGCGGGAGCCCGCCACGGACGCGCAGCTCGACGAGATCGCCGATCTGGTGACCGCGGCGGGCGGGCGCACGCTCGGGCTCTTCAGCTCCCGGAGGGCCGCGAACGCCGCGGCGGCCGCCATGCGCGAGCGGCTCCACGTGCCGATCCTCGTGCAGGGCGACGACCAGCTGCCGACGCTGGTCGCCCAGTTCATCGCCGACGAGGCCACCTGCCTGTTCGGCACCCTGTCGCTCTGGCAGGGCGTCGACGTGCCCGGCGCCACGTGTCGGCTGGTCATCATCGACCGCATCCCGTTCCCGCGCCCCGACGACCCGGTCGCGTCCGCGCGCTCGGACGCGATCGAGAAGGCCGGCGGCAACGGGTTCCTGGCTGTCTCTGCCACGCACGCGGCCCTGCTGCTGGCCCAGGGCGCCGGACGGCTCATCCGCTCGAGCGAGGACCGGGGCGTGGTGGCCGTCCTCGACCCGCGCCTGGCGACCGCCGGCTACGGCAGCTTCCTCACCCGGTCCCTCCCCGCCTTCTGGCGGACCACGGACCGCACCGTGGCCCTCTCGGCGCTGCAGCGGCTCGCCGCGGCCGGATAGCCTCGACCCCGTCCCCGACCCAGAGGTGTGTGAGATGACCGAGAGCCTGGACATGGAAGACGTGGGGCTGACCCCGTTCCGGAGCAGCCGCCGCACGTCGAAGCTGGCGATCGTCGGGGCCGGCGCCGTGGGGTCGACCATGGCGTACGCCGCCCTGATGCGCGGCGCAGCCCGCTCCGTCGCCCTGTACGACATCAACGCCGCCAAGGTCCAGGCCGAGGCGCTCGACCTCAGCCACGGGATCCAGTTCATGCCCATGGCGCAGGTGGTGGGGTCCGACGACATCGCGGTGTGCGCCGACGCGGACGTCGTCATGTTCACCGCCGGGGCCAAGCAGAAGCCCGGACAGTCGCGGCTCGACCTGGCGGAGGCGACCATCGGGCTGGTCCGCAAGGTGCTGCCGGCCGTGGTGGACGTCGCACCCGACGCCGTCTACGTCATGGTGACCAACCCCGTCGACGTGGTCACGTACGCGGCGCTGCAGATCTCCGGACTGCCGCCGTCCCAGCTGTTCGGGTCCGGCACGGTCCTGGACTCGTCGCGCCTGCGCTACCTCATCGCGCAGCACACGGGGGTCGCGGTGCAGAACGTGCACGCGTACATCGCGGGGGAGCACGGAGACACGGAGCTGCCGCTGTGGGGTTCGGCCAGCATCGGCTCGGTGCCTCTGCTCGAGTGGACCGGCGCGGGCGGCAGCGGCCCGCTCACCGCCGAGGTTCGCGAGCGGATCGCGCGGGAGGTCGTGGAGTCCGCCTACCGGATCATCGAGGGCAAGGGCGCGACGAACTACGCGGTCGCGCTGGCCGGGTCGCGGATCATCGAGGCCATCGTCAAGGACGAGGGACGGGTGCTGCCGGTCTCCTCGCTGCTCACCGACTTCCACGGGATCAGCGACGTGTGCCTGTCCGTGCCCGCGATCGTGGGTGCGCAGGGTGTGGGGGAGCGTCTGCCGGTCCGGCTGTCCGGCGAGGAGCTGGCCGGGCTGCGCTCGTCCGCTGACGCGGTGCGGGCGGTGGCTCGCCAGTTCGGCTTCTGACGCCCGTACGACACGAGCCGGGCGCGCACCTCGCAGGAGGCGCGCGCCCGGCTCAGGTGTGTCAGAGGCTGCGCAGGACGCTCACGACGCGGCCCAGGATGGTCGACTCGTCCCCGGGGATGGGCGAGTACGCGGGGTTGTGCGGCATGAGCCAGACGTGCCCGTCGATGCGCTTGAGGGTCTTGACCGTGGCCTCGCCGTCGATCATGGCGGCGACGATCTCGCCGTTCTCCGCCACCGGCTGGCGCCGGACCACCACCCAGTCGCCGTCGCAGATCGCCGCGTCGATCATCGAGTCGCCGCTGACCTTGAGCAGGAAGAGGTCGCCGTCGCCCACCAGCTGGCGGGGGAGCGGGAACACGTCCTCCACCACCTGCTCGGCGAGGATCGGGCCGCCGGCGGCGATCCGGCCGACGACCGGCACGTAGGAGGGTGCGGGCAGGCGCTCGCCGTCGCCCTGGTCGGGGAAGGCCGACCGGCTGCCGTCCGGCGCCGTCCACGTGCCGACGCCGCGCGAGTCGTCCGCGTGCATGACCTCGATGGCACGTGGCCGGTTGGGGTCGCGGCGCAGGTAGCCCTTGCGCTCGAGGGCGGTGAGCTGGTGCTTGACGCTGGACGGGCTGGTGAGGCCGACCGCCTCGCCGATCTCGCGCATGCTGGGCGGGTAGCCGCGGTTCTCGACCGACGAGCGGATGGTGTCGAGCACGAGCCGCTGCCGTGCCGTGAGGCCGTCGGGGCCGGGCGCCCCGTCCGGGAGCGTGTGGATCGTCGCCAGGTCCTGCTCGGGCTGGGACGTGTCCCGTGGGTCCGTCACTGCGCTCCTCCTCCGTCCGGCGGCCGCCTCGCAGCACGCTCAGCTCTTCCGCCACATCCAGCCTGCAGCCACCTGACCTGACCTGCGCCGACGGGGCTCCCCGGCGTGCGTGTCAGTGCCTCGTGGTCCGCTTGTGCTGCATCGCCAGCCTAGGGATGTCGGGCCACAAGATCAAACATCTGTTCGATCGTGTCTCGACAGTGTCGGCAGATGCTGGTAGACATCGTACAGACGTTCGACGAACAGGCGTTCGACGATCAGAAGCTTGACGATCAGCAGTTTGACGGTCAGGACCCCGGGCCACCGGGCCGAGCAGGAACGAGAGACGTGATGAGCGCGATGGTGATGGGACCTGCGGTGCCGATCCGGCTGACGAGCGCGGGCACCTCCGGAGCGAGGACCTCGCGGAACCAGCGGTCGCACGGTCGGGCGCTCGCCGGGACGCCTCGCGCCACGGAGACCGCGACTCCTCGCGGCACCGACGCCGCGCCGGCTCACCTGCGGCTCACGGCCCGCGGTCGCATCGTCCTGTGGGTCCTCGCGGCGGTCGCCGTCGCCCTGGTGACTCTCGTCGGCACGCGGGCGTCGGCGGACGGTCCTCTCAACGCACAGGAGGTCGAGCGGCACGTCGTCCAGCCGGGGGAGACGCTCTGGGCGATCGCCGAGGGCGTGGCGTCCCCGTCGCAGGACGTCCGGGACGTCGTCTTCGACCTCGTCCGGCTCAACGAGCTGCCGGACGCGGGACTGATGGCGGGGCAGGTCATCGTCGTCCCGGCCGGCTGACATCCCTCGCGATACCTGGTTGCCATCGGGCACGCCGCCGTCTAGGTTAGGGTTACCTCACAAAGCGAGCTGGGGGGCTTGCTGGAGGGGCGGTGCGGCAGCGTGAGCTGGCGAGACCACCGCAGTTCAGCGCGGCACCGAGGCGAGTCGGTCCGTGACCTGGGACGGGGGCGTCCCCGCGAGGGCGGTCATCTTCGGGTGGCCGCCCTCGTGCGTGCCCGCGCCTCGCACCCGGCCGTCCGGGCAGCCGCTCACCCTGCCGGGCGCACCGACCTTGCGACGCCGGGACGCGTGGCCTAGCGTCACGCAGGCGTTCACCACGCGATCACCGTCACAGACGTCCTGGCGGCGACGCGCACGCTCGAAGGGGACCACGGTGCACTGTCCGTTCTGCCGCCACCCGGACTCGCGGGTCGTCGACTCGCGGACGTCGGACGACGGGTCGACCATCCGGCGCCGCCGCCAGTGCCCGCACTGCAACCGCCGGTTCACCACCGTGGAGACGGCCAGCCTGTCGGTGGTCAAGCGCTCGGGCGCCACGGAGCCCTTCAGCCGCGAGAAGATCGCCGGAGGCGTCCGCAAGGCGTGCCAGGGCCGCCCGGTCAGCGAGGACGACCTCGCGCTGCTCGCGCAGAAGGTCGAGGAGACCCTGCGCGGTGCAGGCTCGGCCGAGATCGACGCGTACGAGATCGGCCTGGCCATCCTCGGCCCGCTGCGCGAGCTGGACGAGGTCGCCTACCTGCGGTTCGCGAGCGTCTACCAGGCGTTCGACTCCCTGGAGGACTTCGAGGCGGCGATCACGGTCCTGCGCGCGGAGCACGAGTCCGACGACCCCGACGGCGGCGAGGGCGCGGACGGGCCGGTCGACGTGCAGGACGAGGGCGCGCGCACCACCACCTGACCCGGTTCGGCAGCTGTCGGTGCGACGACGTAGGTTCGTCGCGTGCTTCCCCGTGACCTCTCCCTGCTGACCGTCCCCGGTACTCCCGCCGTCCTGCCTGACGGCTCGCGCGCCGTCGTCGCGGTCGTCCGTCCGGACGTGACGGACGACGAGTACACCGGCCACCTGTGGTCCGTGGACCTGACCGGGTCGGAGCCGGCCCGCCCGCTGACCCGCGGCCACCGCGACACCGCCCCGGACGTGTCGCCCGACGGGCGCTGGGTCGCCTTCCTGCGCGCGGAGCCCGAGGGCAAGCCGCAGGTGCACGTCGTCGAGTCGGCCGGCGGCGAGCCGGTCCGGCTCACGGACGCGCCGCTCGGTGCGTCCGAGCCCCGCTTCTCGCCCGACGGCGCGCGGATCGCGTACCTGGCACGCGTGCCCGAGCCCGGCCGCTACGGGGCGGACGGCAAGCCGGGCTCGGAGGACCCGCGACACATCACCGAGCTGAAGTACCGCGCGGACGGCGTCGGGTTCTTCCGCGACCGCCCCCAGCACGCCTTCGTGGTCGCGGTGCCGACCGACGGCGAGCGGCCCGCCGCCCTTCCCGAGCCCGTGGCGCTCACCGCCGGCGAGATCGGCGTGGCCGGCGTGCGGTGGACCCCCTCAGGCGACGCGCTCGTGGGCGTCTCGTCCCGGCACGCGTCGCGCGAGACGGACCTGCGCAGCGACGCCGTGCTCATCGAAGCCGCACCGGACGGCGAGCCCGGCGCGCCCGTGCCCCTGACCGACGCGGACGCGGGCAGCACCCTCGGGGTCGAGGCCGTCCTCCCGTCCGCGGACGGGAGCACGCTGTGGCTGCTGGCCAACGACCTCGGGCCGACGGGCCGGGACTTCGTCGCCGCGCAGCTGGGGCTGTACCGCGCGCGGCTGCACGGTGGGGGCGCACCGGAGCGGCTCACCGACGCCGCGGGCGACCAGCTCGGCGGCGTGCTGGTGGAGCTGGACGGGGACCCGCTGGTGGTCGTCGAGCGGCGCGGCGCGGTGCACCTGGTCCGGGTGGCGCCCGACGGTGCGCAGACGACGCTCGTGGGCGGCACGTCGGTCGTCGCGGGCGCCGCAGTAGCAGCGCGCACCGGGCGGGTCGTGGCCACCGCCGCCACACCGAGCTCTCCGGGCGAGGTCGTCGTGGTCGACCAGGCATCCGGAGCGGTCGAGGTGCGGACGGACTTCGCCGCCGCGCTGCGGGCCACCGGCCGCGTCCGCGTACCGGTGGAGCTGGAGGCCACCGCGCCGGACGGCTACCCGGTCCACGGCTGGGTGGTCACGCCCGACGAGGCGCGGTACGGCACCGGCCCGCACCCGACCGTCCTCATGATCCACGGCGGCCCGTTCGCGCAGTACACGCACGCCCTGTTCGACGAGGTGCAGGTGCTCGCCGAGGCCGGCTACGCCGTGGTCTTCGGCAACCCGCGGGGGTCGTCCGGGTACGGGGCGCAGCACGGGCTCGCGATCCGCGGCGGGTTCGGCACGGTGGACACCGAGGACGTCCTGGCGCTGCTGGGGGCCGCGCTGGAGGATCCCGCGCTGGACGGCGAGCGCGTCGGCGTGATGGGCGGCTCCTACGGGGGCTACCTGTCGGCGTGGCTGACCACGCGGACGGACCGGTTCGCGGCTGCCGTCGTCGAGCGCGGCTTCCTCGACCCGGTGAGCTTCGTCGGGTCCAGCGACATCGGCTGGTTCTTCGGGCTCGAGTACCTCGGAGACGGCGACGACGAGCACGGTCTCGCGGCCCTCGCCGCGCAGTCGCCGATGGCGCACGTGCGCGAGGTACGCACCCCCACCCTGGTGATCCACTCCGAGCAGGACTGGCGCTGCCCGGTGGAGCAGGGCCAGCGCTGGTTCGTCGAGCTGAAGAGGCGCGGCGTACCCGCGGAGCTGCTGCTCTTCCCGGGCGAGGGACACGAGCTGACGCGGTCGGGCAACCCCCGCCACCGCCTGGTCCGGTTCGAGCACGTGCTGCGCTGGTGGTCCACGCACCTTCCCGTGGGCGGCTGATCGCCGTCAGAGCTCGCTCGAGCGCGCGCCCCAGAGGTTGATGCCGGCGTCGACGGCGTGCGGCTCGATCGCCGCCAGCTCGTCGTCGGCCAGCGCGGGGAGCGCCACCGCTGCGAGGTTCTCGTCCAGCTGCGCGGCGGTCCGGGCACCCACGAGCACCGAGGTGACGCGCGGGTCCCGGAGCACCCACGCGAGCGCCAGCTGGGGCAGCGTGCGACCGCCGGCCCGGGCGACCGCGTCGAGCGCGCGCACGTGGTCGAGCGCCTCGTCGGTGAGCCACTCGGTCCGCAGCGGTCCGCCGCGCGCGGCCCGGGAGTCGTCCGGGATGCCGTGCAGGTACCGGGCGCTGAGCATCCCCTGCGCGAGGGGCGAGAAGGCCACGACGGCCATCGACGCGTCGTCGGCGACCTCCAGCAGCGACCGACCGTCGGCGCCGGGCTGCTCGACCCACCGGTTGAGCAGGGAGTACGCGGGCTGGTGCACAGCCAGGCGCAGCCCGAGCGACGCGGCGACCGCGAGGGCCTCGACGGTGCGGTCCGCCGAGTAGGACGAGATCCCCGCGTGCCGCGCCTTGCCCGACCGGACGGCACGGTCGAGGGCGCCCAGGGTCTCCTCGAGCGGCGTCGCGGGGTCGAACCGGTGGCTGTAGAACACGTTCACGCAGTCGACGCCCAGCAGGCGCAGGGACCGGTCCAGCGAGGCGCGCAGGTACTTCGCCGAGCCGTGCTCGCCGTAGGGACCCGGCCAGGCCCGGTACCCCGCCTTCGTGGTGATCAGGAGCTCGTCCCGGCGGGTGCGCAGGTCCCGGGCCAGGAGCCGACCGACGGACTCCTCGGCGGCGAACGGCGGCGGCCCGTAGTTGTTCGCCAGGTCGAGGTGGACGACGCCGCGGTCGACGGCGTGCAGCACGAGGCGGCGCTGGTCGTCGAACGCGATCGTCGCGCCGAAGTTCTGCCACAGACCGAGCGAGACGACCGGCCAGGACAGACCGCCGGCCTTCCGGTGCGGGAGCGAGAGGGCGTCGGCCACCCCGCCGACGCTACCGGGCGCAAGAAAGTGGCGCCGCGGGCCCGAGTCGGCAAGGCTGGGCACGCCGCGGGCGCAGACGTCCGCCGGCACAGCACCGCATCGAAGGAGACCCCATGGCCAAGGACGACGACAAGGTGACCACGGAGGCGGCGGTGAGCGACGACACGAAGGCGAAGTTCCGCGAGGCGCTGGAGCGCAAGAAGTCGAACCAGCACCGGACCGCGGACGGCTCGACGAACACCGGGCAGGTCCACGGCTCGGAGACTGCTGGTCCGTCGCAGCGTCGCTTCCAGAGGAAGTCCGGCTCCGCCTGAGCCGACGTGCCGAGGGGCCCGACCACGCGGTGGTCGGGCCCCTCGGTCGTGCGTCGGGGGAGTCCTGTGTCAGGAGAGCAGGCGCAGGCGCACCGACTCGGGCCGCGACGACAGCGCCTCGATGACGGCGGGGTCCACCCGCGCGCCGGCATCCGTGACCACGTAGCCCAGCTCGCCGCGGGTGGCCAGGAGCTGGCCCTCGATGTTCACGCCGTGCTCGGCGAGGGTCGCGTTGACGGCTGCCAGCACGCCGGGGACGTTCCGGTGCAGGTACGCCAGGCGGTGCACGCCGGGCTGCTGCTCGAGTGCGAGGTTCGGCAGGTTGACGCTCAGCGTGGTCGACCCCGTGGCCAGGTAGTCCCGCACCTTGTTCGAGACGAACTGGCCGATGGCCTCCTGCGCCTCCTCGGTGGAGCCGCCGGTGTGCGGCGTGAGGATCACGTTGGGCAGGCCGCGCAGCTCCGACTCGAACGGGTCGCCCTTGCGCTTGGGCTCCACCGGGAACACGTCGACGGCGGCGCCGGCCACGTGACCGGAGACGATCGCGTCGCGCAGCGCGGCGTAGTCGACCACGAACCCGCGTGACAGGTTGAGGAAGACCGCGCCCGGCCGCATCTGGGCAAGCTGCTTGGCGCCGAACAGGCCCGCGTTCCCGCTGCGTCCGTCGACGTGCAGCGTGACGATGTCGGAGGCCTCGAGCAGCTCGTCGAGCGTGTGCATCCGGCGGGCGTTGCCCAGCGCCAGCTTCTCGGCGGTGTCGTAGAACACGACCGACATGCCGAGGTTCTCGGCCAGCACGGACAGCTGGGTGCCGATGTTCCCGTAGCCGATGATGCCGAGCGTGCGCCCGCGGATCTCGTGCGCGCCGGTGGCCGACTTGTTCCAGATGCCGTCGTGCATGGCCCGGTCGAGCTCGGACTGGCGGCGCGTCAGGGAGATGATGTCCGCGATCGCGATCTCCACCACCGAGCGCGTGTTGGAGAACGGCGCGTTGAACACCGCGACCCCGTGCGACGCGGCCTCGGCCAGGTCGATCTGGTTGGTGCCGATGCAGTAGGCGCCGATCGCGACCAGGGACGGAGCCTGCGCGATCACCTCGGCGGTCACGTGCGTCTTGGAGCGGATGCCCAGCAGGTGCACGCCGTCGAGGGCCTCGACCAGCTCGGCCTCGTCGAGCGCCCCGGTGCGGGTCGTCACGTCGAAGCCGGCCGTCTCGAGGATCGAGCGAGCCTGGGGGTGGAGGTTCTCGAGCAGCAGGGCCTTCAGCACGCCCCTATGGTGCGCCTCACAACCCCCGGCGCCCACAGCGGTCCGGCCCTCGGACACGCCGGAGGCGGGATCGTCACCCCTGGGTGAGCCACCCGCCCGGCAGCGGACGCTCGTGCAGGACGTGCAGCGCACGGGTGGGGCGGGTCATGGCGACGTACAGGTCGCCGGCGCTGGCCTCGATCACCTCGGCCGGCTCCACCAGGACGACGACGTCGAACTCCAGCCCCTTGGCCTCGCGCGGTGTGAGCACGACGAGCGGGGCGTCGAGGTCCGCGGCGCTGGTGCCGGTGCCCAGCGCGGGACGGAGGCCCGCCCCGCGCAGCGCCTCACCGATCGCCTCCAGCCGAGCACCGACCGCGATGACCGCGATCCGCCCCGCCCCCGAGGAGTCGGTGACCTCGGCCACGAGCTTCTCGGTCCGCTCGACGACCGCGGGGACGAGGTCGGCGGCGGAGGTCCGTTCGACCACCAGGGAGTCGTCGACCTCGCGGGCCGACGTCAGGGGGCTCACCGGCAGCCGCGCCGCCACCGCCACCCGCCGGGCGGTGTCCGCCACCTCGGCGGGCGTCCGGTAGTTCACCGTCAGCTCGTTGAGGCGCCACGACGAGCGCAGCACCGGGTCGAGCTGCGCCGCCCAGCTGCGTGCGCCGGCCGTCGACGTCGTCTGCGCCACGTCGCCCACGATCGTCAGCGACCTCGTCGGCACCCGGCGCAGGAGGGACCGCCAGGCCATCGCCGACAGCTCCTGCGCCTCGTCGACCACCACGTGCCCGTAGGTCCACGAGCGGTCCGCGGCGGCGCGCTCGGCCGTGGTCAGGGTGGGGCCGGTCACCGCGAACCGGTCTGCGAGCATCTCGGCCGAGACCAGCCCGCCGCTGCCGGTCGACTCCAGCACCTGCCGGGCGTACGCGAGCTCCGAGGCGCGGCGGTCGGCGGCGGCGCGGGCCTCCGCACGGGCGGCCTGGTCGTCCTCCCCGAGCAGCTCCGCGGCCTCGTCCAGGATCGGGACGTCGGCCGGCGTCCAGGGCGCGTCGGCGTCGCGCAGGAGCATCGCGCGCTCCTGCGGGGTGAGCTGGGGTGCGGCGGACGCCAGCCGGTGCGGCTTCGACCACAGGTCGGAGACGAGCTTCTGCGGCGTGATCGGCATCCAGGCGAGGTTGAGGGCGACGCGGATCTCGCGCGTGGTCCGCAGCTCCTCGAGGATCTCGCCGCGCTCGTCGGCAGGGACGTCCCCACCCAGCTGCGCCACGTACTGCTCGGCCAGCCGGGCGAGCATGTCGCGCACGAACGAGACGCGCGCCTGGTTGTGCGGCTTGTGGTTGCGCCGCGCACGCGCCATCGCGGACGCGATGTCGTTCGGCCGGACCACCAGGTCGTGGCCGTCGACCCGGACCTCCACCGGCTGCCGGGGGATCCGCTCGCGGTCGCGCACCGCCCGGGCCACCACCTGGGCCCACACGGCGCGGCCCTTGAGCTCGGCGACGGCCTCGTCCTCGCTCGCCGTCGCCTGGATGCCCGGGTAGAGCTCCGCGACCGTCGTCGTGACCACACCCGTCTCGCCGAGAGACGGCAGCACCTGGTCGATGTACCGCAGGAACGTGCGGCTAGGGCCCACGAGCAGCACGCCCGAGCGCTCGAGCATCCGGCGGTGCGCGTACAGCAGGTAGGCGGCGCGGTGCAGGGCGACCGCGGTCTTGCCGGTGCCGGGCCCGCCCTGGACGACGAGCGCACCGCCCAGCTCGGACCGGATGATGGCGTCCTGCTCGCCCTGGATGGTCGCGACGATGTCACCCATCCGGCCGGTGCGGCCGGCCGCGAGACCCGCGAGCAGCGCACCCTCGCCGGACAGGCCGGCCAGGCGGGAGCCGGAGTCCTCGGTGAGCAGGCCGAGGTCGAGCACCTCGTCCTCGACGCTCGTCACCGCCCGCCCGCGGGTGACCACGTGCCGGCGTCGGACGACCCCGTCGGGGTGCGCGGCGGTGGCCCGGTAGAACGCCTGCGCGGCGGGTGCGCGCCAGTCGGTGAGCAGCTGGCTCTGCTCGGTGTCCGTGAGCCCGAGGCGACCGATGTACCGGCGGCTGTCGTCGTCCAGGTCGAGGCGTCCGAAGACCAGCCGCTCCTCGACGGCCTCGAGCTGTGCGATGCGGTCCTCGTACAGCGTGGCGAACGCGTCGCGCTCGCTGCGGTTCTGCGGGGAGCCCGACGGCCCCTCCCGGCGGACGTCCGCCAGCCGTGCCCGCGTCTGCGCGCGCAGGTCGTCGAGCCGGCCGTACAGCCGGTCGACGACCTGCTGCTCGACGGCCAGCTCCTGATCCATGCCTGCCACCTGGGCGATCTCCGTTCCGCCGGTGATCCCGGCCGTGCGTCCGTGCACTCCTGCGCGGGTCACAGCACGACACGGCGCCCGGAGCGGCCGTCCATTATCCGACGTCCGCGGCCCGACCGCACACGTCCGACCGGGTGGGGCTGCGCCGGGACCGGGTGAGATGGCGAGCACCATCCGGACTCGGCCCCTACGCTTCGGGTGACCTGTCGAGCCCTGGCAGGTGACGAGTCGGGAGGAGAGGCCCGTTGAGCGAGGTACGCACCGCCGCCGACGACATCCGCAGCGGCACCGCGGCGACCCCCGCACGGATCCGTCTGCTGCTCGTCGAGGACGACGAGGGCGACGCGATCCTGGTCCGTGAGCACCTGGCCGACGCCGGGCTCGACGTGGACCTGACCTGGGTCCGGACGCTGGACGAGGCCATCGACCGGCTGCACGTCGACCTCGTCCTGCTCGACCTCGGCCTGCCCGACGCGATGGGCATCGGCGCCCTCGAGCGGCTGCTCGCCGCCGGGGCGCCCGCCGTCGTCGTGCTCACAGGTCTCTCCGGCTCCGATCTCGGGCTGCAGGCCGTGGCCGTGGGTGCGCAGGACTACCTGGTCAAGGGGGAGGTCGACGGCGAGCTGCTCGGCCGGTCCGTGCGGTACGCCATCCAGCGCCGACGCCTCGAGGACACCGACCGCGCCCTGTACCGCAGCCTCGTGCGCGCCGAGGAGGTCAACCGGCTGGAGCGTGCCCTGCTGCCCACCCCGTCGGTGGTGGACCAGGAGCTCGAGGTGCGGGTGGGCTACCGCGCGGGTCGGGACGGCGTGCTCGGCGGTGACTTCTACGACGTGGTCGAGCGGCCGGACGGCTCCGTCCTCGCACTCGTCGGCGACGTCTGCGGCCACGGCCCGGACGAGGCGGCGCTCGGAGCGACGCTGCGCACCGCCTGGCGGACCCTGGTGCTCGCCGAGGTGCCGACGGCCGACCTCCTCGGCCTGCTCGAGCGGGTGCTGGTGTCCGAGCGGGGACGCCCGGAGATCTTCACCACCGTCTCGATGCTCGACGTCGCCCCGGACCGGCGCTCGGTCGACCTCTACCTGGCCGGCCACCCGGTGCCGCTGCTCCTCGGCGCACCCTCGACGCTCCTGCCGACGCACGGCCGCGGGCGCGCCCTCGGCATCCCCGTGCCGGGCGGCTGGGCACCGGTACGGCTCGACCTGGACGGCTCGTGGCGGATCCTGCTGTACACCGACGGCGTCCTGGAGGCCACCGTGTCCGGCGGGTCCGACCGCGTCGGCAAGACCGGGCTGCTGCGGATCGTCGACGGTGCCGTCGCGTCCGCCCAGGACGACCTGGTCGACCGTGTCCTGCACGACGTCCGGGCGCTGCACGGCGGCGACCTGGTCGACGACGCCGCGGTGGTCGTGCTCGGCTGGCGTGCGTGAGCGCTGACCCGACGCCGCAGCGGCGTCCCTCCACGCTGCGCCGACGCCTGCGGACCGCCATCATCGCGGCCGGCATCGCGCTCGCCGTCGTCCTGCTGGGCACGGTCCTGGTGCTGCTGCGGCTGTTCGACCGCCAGGACGCCGTGACCCAGCGGTACTTCACGGCGGTCACCCAGGCGGACGGCGCCTTCATCCAGCTGATCGACGCCGAGACGGCGGTGCGCGGGTTCGCGCTCACCGGCGACCCGGTCACCCTGGAGCCGTTCGAGCGCGCCGCGGCCGACGACCTGTCGTTCCGCACGCTCGCCGAGCGTGAGGAGCGCATCGGCGACGCGCGGCTCGCCGACTCCGCCCGGGCGGCCGCGGACTCGGCCCGCCGCTGGACCGAGGAGTTCGCCGAGCCGGTGATGGCGGAGGTCCGCGCCGAGGGCGTGGGATCGGTGACGACGCAGGAGATCGAGCGGGGCCGGGTGCTCTTCGACGAGACGCGCGCCGCCGCCCAGGACTACAACGACCTGCTGCGCGAGCGGCGCTCCCAGGCGGTCGACGAGCTGGCGTTCTGGACGCTCGTCGGAGCGGGCACCGTGGCGCTCCTCGTGCTGGCCGCCGTGGCCCTCGGGATCGCGCTGTGGATCACCCTCCGCCGCTGGATCCTCGAGCCGCTCGACTCCCTGGCAGCCGACGCCCGCGCCGTCTCGTCGGGCGACCTCCGGCACCCCGTCGCCGGCGTCGGGCCTGGGGAGATCTCGGCGCTGGCGGGCGACGTCGAGCGGATGCGGGTCGCGCTCGTCGACCAGGTGCAGGCCATGGAGTCCTCGCGCGCGGAGATCGCCGTCGCGCACGAGCTGCTGACCGAGCAGGCCGAGGAGCTCCGGCGGTCCAACCGCGACCTGGAGCAGTTCGCGTACGTGGCGTCGCACGACCTGCAGGAGCCCCTGCGCAAGATCGCGAGCTTCACCCAGCTCCTGCAGAAGCGCTACGGCGGGCAGATGGACGAGCGCGCGGACCAGTACATCGGCTTCGCGGTCGACGGGGCCAAGCGGATGCAGCAGCTCATCCAGGACCTGCTGGGCTTCTCCCGCGTGGGCCGGGTGGGTGGCGAGGTCGTCGACGTCGACCTGGCCGAGGCGCTCGCGGGTGCCCTGGACAACCTGAGCGAGACGATCGCCGAGAGCGGGGCCGTCGTGACGCACGACGAGCTGCCGGTGGTGCGCGGGGAGGCGCCCCTGCTGGTCCAGCTCTTCCAGAACGTCGTCGGCAACGGGATCAAGTTCCGCGACCCGTCCCGCATCCCGGCGATCCACGTCAGCGCGCGACGCGTGGCAGACTCCTGGGAGCTCGAGTGCCGGGACAACGGGATCGGCATCGACCAGCAGTACGCGGAGCGGGTGTTCGTCATCTTCCAGCGTCTGCACGCCAAGGACCTGTACGAGGGCACCGGCATCGGCCTGTCGCTGTGCAAGAAGATCGTCGAGTTCCACGGCGGTCGCATCTGGATCGAGCAGCCCGACGGTGAGGGGACCAGCATCCGCTGGACGCTGCCCGCCGCCGACGGGCCGAGCATTCCGAAGGAGTGAACCGCGTGCCCAACAGCACCAAGATCATCGACGTCCTGCTGGTGGAGGACGACCCGGGCGACGTCCTCATGACACGTGAGGCGTTCGAGGACAACAAGCTGCGCAACCGGCTCTCCGTCGTCTCCGACGGGGTCAGCGCGCTGGAGTTCCTGCGCAAGGAGGGCGAGCACGCCGACGCCCCCACGCCCGACCTGGTCCTGCTCGACCTCAACCTGCCGCGCATGGACGGCCGGGAGGTCCTGCAGGCGCTCAAGGCGGACGCGAACCTGCGCTCGATCCCGGTCGTCGTGCTCACGACGTCGGAGTCCGAGGAGGACGTGGTCCGCAGCTACTCGCTGCACGCGAACGCCTACGTCACCAAGCCCGTCGACTTCGACCGGTTCATCGAGGTCGTGCGGCAGATCGACGAGTTCTTCGTCGAGGTCGTGCGGCTGCCCGGTCGGTGACCGGGAGGACCTGCCGGGGAAGAACTCGTGGCGGGTGCGCGTTGTCCCCGGTAACCCGGACGGAAGCGAGCACACCACCATGCTGAACCCCAGCGAGATCTACGACGTCGACCCCGAGGTCGCCGCCCAGGTCGAGGCGCGGACGGTGAACGGCGCCGGTCCCGTCCTCGTGCACGCCGTGCGCGGGTTCGTGGACGCGGGCAACGCCGGCCAGCTCGCAGCGGAGCACCTGGTCGACGAGCTGCCCACCACACGCCTGGCGACGTTCGACGTCGACCAGCTGCTCGACTACCGGTCCCGGCGGCCCGTGATGACCTTCGACCAGACCACCTGGGCGTCCTACGCGGAGCCCGAGCTGGTGGTCGACCTGGTCAAGGACGCCGCCGGGGTGCCGTTCCTGCTCCTGCACGGCGTGGAGCCCGACGTGCAGTGGGAGCGGTACGTCGCGGCGGTCCGGCAGATCGTCGAGCGCTTCGACGTGCCCCTGACCGTCGGTGTGCACGGCATCCCGATGGGCATCCCGCACACCCGGCCGCTGTCCGTCACCGCGCACGCCACCCGCCCGGAGCTCGTCGCCGACCACACCTCCTGGTTCGGCACGGTGCAGGTTCCCGCCAGCGCCAGCGCCCTGCTGGAGCTGCGGCTCGGGCAGTCCGGCCACGACGCCGTCGGCTTCGCCGTGCACGTCCCGCACTACCTCGCGCAGTCCGCGTTCCCGCAGGCGAGCCAGGCGGCGCTGACCAACGTCGAGCGCGCGACCGGGCTGGACCTGCAGGTCGGCGCCCTGACGCCCGCGGCGGACGAGGCCATGCGGGAGATCGATCGGCAGGTGACAGGCTCGGAGGACGTGGCCGCGGTCGTGCACGCGCTCGAGGAGCAGTACGACTCGTTCACCCGCAACATCGGCCGGACGAGCCTGCTCGCCGGGTCCAGCGACCTGCCCACCGCGGACGAGCTGGGCGCCGAGTTCGAGCGCTTCCTGGCCCAGCAGGGGGACGACAGCGGGCCCGCCTGAGGTCCGACCTTTACCGGATCGTTGTCAAACCGTGTGAGCCGACAGGGCGAAAGCGTGGCGCAGGCCACGGGCCCGATGGAAGGATGCACACGTTGCAGTGACGTACTCGCTTGACCGGCTCGCTCGACAGGGGTCGTCATCCGGGCCTCCGCCCGGGCGTCGGTTCCGACCAGTCGTCCTCGGCTGGGCCACCCGGTGCAGGACGTGAGACATTGCGGCACGGCGTAGGCAGAAGGTCCGCGCCGTCACCGGTGGGACAGAAGGAAACGAACATGGCACAGGGTGCTGTCAAGTGGTTCAACGCTGAGAAGGGCTTCGGGTTCATCGCCCAGGACGGCGGCGGTGCTGACGTCTTCGTCCACTACTCCGCGATCGACTCCTCGGGCTACCGCAGCCTCGACGAGGGCCAGCGCGTCGAGTTCGAGATCACGCAGGGCGCCAAGGGCCCCCAGGCCGAGAGCGTCCGCCCGATCTGATCAGGCGTCCGTGACGAAGGGCCGCACCTCCGGGTGCGGCCCTTCGTCATGCCGGCGGGTCGGCGAGCGGCAGCGCGCTCCCCACGAAAGCGGCTGCCTCGGGGCCCTGCAGAAGCCGTGCGGGCGCCGGCAGGCTCCGGACGGCGCGGGCCAGCGAGGGGGAGCCCAGCAGGTCGGGGTCGTCCGTCGCGACGAGCACCACGTTGCCGTACCCCCGTCCGCGCAGCAGCCCCGGCTCGGCGATCACGGCGACGTCGGTGAAGGCCTCGCGCAGCGTCGCACCCTCCGCGCGTGCGCCGGCCAGGGGAGGCCGGTCCGCGCAGTTGACCAGGTACACGCCACCCGGGCGCAGCACCCGCACCACCTGCGCCACCATCTCCCGTGTGCGGACGTGGTCGGGGGTGAGGTCACCGGCGAAGACGTCACGCACGACGACGTCGGCGGCGGAGTCGGCCAGCGAGGTGAGCTGCTCGCGCGCGTCGCCCGCGCGGATCCGCAGCGCCGGGGCGCGGGGCAGGTCGAACCAGCCGCGGACCAGCTC
This sequence comes from uncultured Cellulomonas sp., assembly GCF_963527515.1. Classification (NCBI taxonomy): domain Bacteria; kingdom Bacillati; phylum Actinomycetota; class Actinomycetes; order Micrococcales; family Cellulomonadaceae; genus Cellulomonas; species uncultured Cellulomonas sp. The sequence goes on from NZ_CAURTV010000034.1 coordinate 24,646, forward strand.
GGGCAGTGCCGTGTCGAGCTCCACGGCGAGCTGGTGGGACCCCGGCCGCAGCGCGTCGACGGCCCGGGCCAGGGCGCAGCCCGCGGCGCCGAGGTGGACGACGTCCAGCGGCCCGCCGACGTCCCCGACGCGCTCGATGACCGCCGCCATCTGCTGCATGTACTCGAACACCAGCCGCGTCGGGTCCACCAGGTCCAGGTGGGAGCTGGGCACGCCGTTGACCAGCACGGTGACGCCGTCGGGGTCGTCCGGGTCCCGGGTGAGCTCGACCGTCCCCGTGGGGATGGCCACGGGACCGGTGGGCCACGGCGATCGGGCGGCAGGCCGTGTGGGTGCTCGGTGCGAGGCTGGGCTGCGTCGGGCGGAGCGGTCGCGGGCGGCCATGGCACCCACGCTACGGGTCCGGCGCACTTGACGGCTTCGAACATGTGTTCGACAATGGATCGAGACGACGCGTGGAAGGGGACGGCGGGATGGACCAGCAGCTCGAGCAGCACGGCACCGGCCGACCCGCGCAGGACGCACCGGTCCCGGCGCGCGTCCTGGAGCTCCTGCGCCGGGCGGACGCCGAGCTGCTCGCGGCCCAGTTCTCCTCCGAGCCCTGGGAGCAGCTGTCCCACGCGCACCTCGCCGCCCTGCGCGCGGGTGCCGCGGTGGTCGCGGCCCGGGGGACTCCCTCGGGACGCCGGGCGCCGCGCACGGTCTGGAGCATGCTCGCGGTGGTCGCACCGGAGCTGGGCTCGTGGTCGACGTACTTCGCGGAGGCGGCAGCGCTGCGTTCGGCCGTGGACGCCGGGCGGTTCGAGCTCGTCGGCCCGGAGCGGGCCGAGGAGGCGGTGTGCGCGGCGGAGGACTTCGTCGACGCCGCACGTGAGCTCGTCCGCGGTGGGACCGGGGCGGTGGCGGGCCGGACGTTCAGCATGCGCGTCCAGCGGGCGTCATGACGGTCTCGGACGCTCCCGACGTCCCGGCGGAGCCATGAGCCGCGGACCCCGGTCCTCGGCGGCGACGAGGAGCTGGGGTCAGGAGGAGGTCGGCTGCTCGATCCTGCACGTGGACATGGACGCGTTCTTCGCGTCGGTGGAGCTGGCGCGGCGGCCCCAGCTGCGCGGGCTGCCGGTCATCGTCGGTGGGGCCACCCGCGGCGTCGTGCTGGCGGCCACCTACGAGGCACGGGCGTTCGGCGTCCACTCGGCCATGCCGATGGCGGTGGCGCTGCGTCAGTGCCCGCAGGCCGTCGTCGTGCCGCCGGACCACCACGCGTACCACGAGGTCTCCACGGGGGTCATGCAGCTGCTCGGGGACATCACGGCACTGGTCGAGCAGGTCAGCGTGGACGAGGCGTTCCTCGACGTGGCCGGGGCGCGTCGCCGGCTCGGGCCGCCCACGGTCATCGCCCAGCTGATCCGCCGGCGCGTCCGGGAGCAGTTCGGCATCACGTGCTCGGTCGGCATCGGGTCCACTAAGTTCGTCGCCAAGCTGGCGTCCGGGCACGCGAAACCCGACGGCGTGCTGCTCGTCCCCAGGGCGGCGACGATCGACTTCCTGCGCGTGCTGCCCGTCGGAGCCCTGTGGGGGGTGGGTGAAAAGACGGAGGCCGCGCTGGCGCGGTGGGGGATCCGAACCGTGGCGGAGCTGGCCGACAGCGACGTCGCCACCGTCCAGCACGCGGTCGGCAGGGTCGCGGGAGCCCACCTGTTCGACCTGTCGTGGGGACGGGACCCCCGGCCGGTGCGCCCGGGCCGGGAGGAGAAGTCGATCGGGGCCGAGGAGACGTTCCGCACCGACGTCCCGGACCTGGTCGTGGTGCAGGAGAAGGCCCGGGAGCTGGCGGACAGGTGCGCGGCCCGGCTGCGCAGGAACGGCCTGGTCACACGCACGATCACGGTGAAGATCCGCACGTCGGACTTCCGCACCCTGACGCGGTCCCGGACGCTGATGACGCCGACGGACGTCGGCCGCGAGCTGTACCTGGCCGCCCGGGAGCTGCTCGCCGGCGTAGATCTCGGGGGCCTGCCCGTCCGGCTGGTCGGGGTGCGCGCCGACGGGCTGTCGCCGGCGGCCGCGACCATCCGCCAGCCGACCCTCGAGGAGGCGGCGGACGAGCCCGTCCGCGCCCGCAGGGACGCCGAGCGTGCCATGGATCAGGTGCGGGAGCGGTACGGTCGGGCCTCGATCCAGGCCGGGGTCCCTCAGGCTGGGGGAGTATCCTCCGGCTCGACTACCACCTTCGTTCCGGCGGATCTATCCTGAGCCGGAAGACAGGTCCACACAGCTGACAACGGGGGTCAGGATGCCTCTCTCGGAGTACGAGCAGCGCGTGCTCGAGCAGATGGAACGGCAGTTGACCTCTGACGATCCTCGACTCGCGAACACGCTGACCCAGCGCGGGCACCGCCCGCTCAGCCGATACGTCATCGCGGGAGTCGGTGCGTCCGTCGGTCTGCTGATGCTCGTGCTCGGAGCCGCGAACAGCCTTCCGTGGCTCGGCGTCATCGGTTTCGTCGTGATGTTCGCCGCGGTCGCCTACGCGTTCGCGGCACCTCAGCGCGCGGGCCACCGTCCGGGGCCGCGCGGCGTGGTGCAGAGCGACGGCAAGATCAAGCCCGCCACGCGTCCCGCTCGCAAGAGCAGCCTCATGTCCCGTCTCGAGGAGCGCTGGGAACGGCGTCGCGGCGAGGGCGGTCGCTGAGCAGGCTCTCCACGCCGCCCATCAGCTCGTCCACCCACCCGGCGAGCACCGCGGGATCCACCTCGGGCTGCTCGCGCGCGTAGCGCTCGCGCTCGACCGATCGGGCCAGCGACTCCAGCGCCTCGGCCGGTGATCCCGTCAGGGACGCTCCCGCGACCGTCCGCAGCTGCTCCTGCACCGACGCGACCACGGTGCGGGGCGTCTCGGCGTCGGTCCAGGTGACCCCCCGCGCCCCGAGGCGGCGCCGGGCGCGCAGCCAGGCCCGCTCGGGCGTCAGGTCGGCCAGGAAGCGCGCGCGCCGGCGGAAGAACGTCAGCCCCAGGGAGGCGACGGCCAGCACGATCGCCACGGTGATCGCCACCGGGATCCACGCCTGGCTCTCGTCCTCGGCCCCGCCGCCGGACGACTGTGCGCCCGGCGCCGTGGACGCCGTGGCGCCCGGGCCGGGCAGCGGGACGAGGTCGTCGGGCTGGCTGGCGGGCGCGGAGACGCCGGCGAAGGGGTCGGCCCACCGCGGAGGAGCGTTCGACTGGACGGCCGGCGTCGGCTCGAACCTGACCCACCCGAAGTCCTCGAAGAACAGCTCGGGCCAGGCGTGCGACTTCTGCCCGGAGACCAGGTAGCCACCGTTGCGGTCGGACTCGCCGGGCAGGAAGCCGACCCCCACGCGCGCCGGGATGTCGAGCGTGCGGGCCATCATCGCCATCGAGGTCGCGAACTGGACGCAGTACCCGCGCGTCGACTGCAGGAAGTCCCAGACGGCGTCGTCGGACCGGGAGGGGGCCACGCGCGTGTCGTAGGTGAAGTTGGTCGTCGCCCGGAAGTACGTCTGCAGCGCCATCGCCTGCTCGTACGGCGTGCCGGCGTCCTGCGTGAGCTCGCGGGCGAGCGCGCCGACGTCCTCGCTGTGGGTCGTCTGCGGGACCTCGAGCGAGGCGCCGTCGTCGCCGGGGTCGCCCACCTGGGCGTCGGCCAGGTCGTCCCTGGTCAGCGACGGGATCTCGACCTGCATGGTGTAGGTCATGCCGTTGAACGTCCCCCGGCGGCCCACCACCTCGTCGCGGGACGGGTCGTACTCCCAGGAGCCGCCCACCGCGACGGTCCGGGGGAAGGTGCTCACGGGGAGGCGCCGCTCGCGCAGGTTGGCCACCTCGAGCTGCACGTCGGCCAGGGTGCCACGGGTCGCGTCCGGCGTCGTGCCGCGGACGGCCGGGTCGGAGGAGAGCAGGGTGGCGGGGTCCCACCCGGTGAGCTCGAGCGAGTCCGACCGGTCCCAGGACCGGCCGTCGAAGGTGGACAGGGTGAACGCGCGCAGCGGACCGATGTCGTTGGCGGTGACGTTGGCCGGGCCGGTCGCGCTCGGGGACGGCTCCGGCTCTGCCGCGGGCTCCGTGGCGACGGGAGCGACGGTGTAGCGCAGGACGACCTGGGCGGACCGGCTGCCCAGGCTCTCGCGCAGGTCCAGGTCGTCGCTGAGCGACATCGGTCCGACGGGACCCGTGCCGAAGCTGGGCAGGCTCATGGTGGCCCAGCCGGGGAAGGCCGCGACGGCGGGGCCGGCCACGAGGGTGGCGACGATCAGGGAGACGGAGCACGCGACGGCGACGGCCGTCCTGCGGCCCCGGTCGCTGTGTGCCGTCGCAGGGGCGGCGCTCAGGGCCAGCAGGAGCAGGTAGAACAGGGCGGTCCAGCCGATCGCCCAGCCGCTGGCCGGGAAGCCGAGGATGATCGCCGGCACCCACAGGCCGGCGAACGCGACCCCGGACAGCGCGGGGGCACCGAGACCGATCGCCACGAGGTCGGCCAGGAGGAAGACGCTCACCGCACCGAGCACCACGAGGAGCTCGGCCGGTCGGACGCCCGCCATGGGCACCAGCGAGGCGTTGATGACCGCGACGCCCTCACGGGCGGTGGCCAGGACCCGCTCGAACGAGCCGGTGTCGGGGAGCACCTGGAGGCGTCCGGGGGGCGTCCCGTACCGGACCAGGATGGTCCCGACCGCCACGAGGGTGCCGGCGAGGGTGGGTGCCCACCAGGAGCGGGTGACCGCGCGGACGCCGATGACCACGGCCGCGACGACGAGGACGATCAGCCACGTCGCCACGAGCCAGCCGCCCCGCACGATGAGCCCGGTGAGCGCGAACAGGCTGGCGCAGGTGGCGGCGGCGACCAGGGCAGAGCCCAGCGCCGACCGCGGGCCACGGGGGATGCGCTGCGGCCGGCCGGTCACTGGGCCGACCCCAGGAGGCGCAGCCAGCAGTCCACGACGGGCTCTCCGGGGCTGACGCGGCAGGCCCGCCACCCGGCCCGGCGCAGCGCCTTGATGGTGTGCTCGGCCTCCACCTCGTGCGCCGGGGTGTCCGCGCGGACGACCGCCCAGGCCTGCGCGGTGTCGGCGACGTGCGCGAGCGCCGCGCGGGCCGACGGGCCGAGCGGTCCGAGGACGGCGAGCACGATCTCGCCGCCGGCCTCGCTGGTGTGCAGCAGGTGGGCGGCGGAGACGAGCTCGGCCTCGCCCTGCGCGGAGGTCCGGGGCGACTCGAGGTCGATGGTCCGGTCCAGCACCGCGCTGCGCGCGCCGGGGCCGGACCGGTCGTGCGCGAACCCGAGCGGGTGCGGGCTCGCGTTGTCGCGCAGGCCGCTGACGAGCCGGACGGGGTGGCCGGCATCGAGCATCGCGAGCGCCATGGAGGCGGCGACCGAGATGGACCACTCCAGGCTCGTCGCCCGGGCGGGCAGGTCCAGGAGCACCGAGACGGGCCGCATCCCCGCGCGCTCGTCGGAGCGGACCATCAGGGCGCCCTTGCGCGCGCTGCTGCTCCAGTGCACCCGCCGCAGGTCGTCGCCCTCCCGGTAGTCGCGCAGGGAGGCGTCGTCGGTCGAGGGGCTCCGCGCGCCGAGGGCCACGCGATCGGGCTCGCCCACCAGCACGTCGCTGGGCGTCGGCAGCGCGACGACGGCCGGCCACACCGACACCTCCGCCTGCTCGCCCAGCGTGGCGGAGGTGCGCACGACGCCGAACGGGTCGCTTCGGGTGACGACGAGCGGGCCGAGGGGCCAGCGACCCCGGCGCGCGGCCTGCACCGCGTAGTTGACGGTCACACGGCGTGGCGCACGGGACACACGCGCGCGCAGCGGGCGGCCGCCGGACAGCTCGGTGGCGGCCTGCTCCGCGAACTTCAGCCCGGCGAGCCGGACCCGGGCGGCCGGGTCGGTCGCGGCGATGACGACCTCGATCTGCGCCTCGTCGCCGGCGTGCACCGGGTTCGGGCTGGTCCGCCTCTGCACGGTGAGCCGGTGCTTGCCCCGGCCGGGATCGAGCACCCCGACGCCGACGGCCGCACCCACCACCAGCAGGAGCGCGAGCGTGCCGATGCGGACGAGGTCCACGGCGCCCAGCACCACGCCGAGCTGCAGCGCGACCAGGCCGGCGCCGGCGAGCGCCCAGCCGCGGGGTGTCGGGCGGAGGCGCATCAGCCGATGGCGCGTCGCGAGCGCGCGGTGCCCGCGGCCGAGGGGAGCGGCACCCGCTCGAGGATGTCGGAGACGATGTCGGACGTGCTGCGGCCCGAGAGGCGCGACTCCGTGCTGGGCAGCAGGCGGTGCGCGAGGACCGGGACGCCGAGCTGCTGGACATCGTCGGGCAGGACGTGGTCACGGCCGTCCATGGCGGCGAGCGCCTTCGCGGCCCGCAGCAGCTGGATGGCGGCCCGAGGCGAGGCGCCGAGGCGCAGGCCCTGGTCCTCCCGGGTGGCGGTGACGAGGTCGACCACGTACCGCTTGATGCCCGGCGCCGCGAACAGCCGGCGCGCGGTCTCGATGAGCGCCTTGACCTGGGCGGCGTCCGTCACCGGGCGGAGGGTGTCCAGCGGGTCGGACGTCTCCTGCAGGTCGAGCATGTCGAGCTCGGACTCGATGCTGGGGTAGCCCACGGTCAGCCGGGCCATGAACCGGTCGCGCTGCGCCTCGGGCAGAGGGTAGGTGCCCTCCATCTCGACGGGGTTCTGGGTGGCGACCACCAGGAACGGTCGGGGCAGGGGATAGGTGCGGCCGTCGACGGTCGCCTGCGCCTCCTGCATGCACTCCAGGAGGGCCGACTGCGTCTTGGGCGAGGCGCGGTTGATCTCGTCGCCGATGACGACGTGAGCGAAGACGGGGCCGGGGCGGAACTCGAACTCGTGGGTCTGCGACCGGAAGATGTTCACGCCCGTGAGGTCGGACGGCAGCAGGTCCGGGGTGAACTGGATCCGGCCCACCGTGCAGTCGATCGTCTTGGCCAGCGCCTTGGCCAGCGTCGTCTTGCCGACCCCGGGCACGTCCTCGAGGAGCAGGTGCCCCTCCGCGAGCAGCACGGCGACGGTCACGCGCACCAGCTCGGGGCGGCCGGTGACCACGCCCTCCACCGCGGCACGCATCCGTCGCGTGGTGTCGACGACGTCCTCGAGCTCGCTCGTCGACGGGACTGCCTGCAGCATGGCGCCTCCTTTGGCGGATCTGGCTCAGAGCCTAAAGGTCGTGCGCGCTCAGTTCATCGCCCATCGCCTCCCCACTTCGCTCCACCACCCACCCGGTCCAGCCGTGGGGGCCGCGACGCGCCGGGCGATTCGCCCGATCCCTCCGGAATCGAGGTCCGCGCGTCGCCTCCGACACGCCCCGCGGCGGTCGCTGGCGCAGATTGCCCTCCACTTCGCTCCACGCCGCTGACCTGCACTTTTACCGTCTCGATCGGGTGAATCATGCGGATCTCCGGTGGCAGGTGGAGTGAAGTGGAGTACCGTGGAGGCACGTGGTGAGGCGGGGAATGTCGCATCGGGACAGGCAGCAGGAGACCGGGAGGAGGCGTGGTGACGCATGAGTCGTCCGCCGGCGTCTTCGGCTCCTTCGCGCCCTTTCTCGGGACGTACACGCCGCGCCTCGACGAGAAGGGCCGCCTCATCCTTCCGGCCAAGTTCCGCAGCCAGCTCGCTCCGGGTCTGGTCATGACGCGCGGCCAGGAGCGCTGCCTCTTCCTGCTGCCCATGCAGGAGTTCCAGCGCATGCACGACCAGCTGCGCCAGGCCCCGGTGACCAGCCGCCAGGCCCGCGACTACCTGCGCGTCTTCCTGTCCGGCGCCAGCGACGAGCTCCCGGACAAGCAGGGCCGCATCTCCATCCCGCCCATGCTCCGCAAGTACGCGGGGCTGGAGCGCGACGTCGCCGTCATCGGCACCGGCACCCGGGTCGAGATCTGGGACCTCGCCGCATGGGAGACGTACCTGGCCGAGCAGGAGGCCGGGTACGCCGACACCGCGGAAGAGGTCTTCCCGAACGGTCCCTTCTAGACGCACTGGCCCACGGGCCGCCCGGTGAGACCTCCTCCCGAATCTCTGCCGCACTTCCCCGGTGGCAGAGGGTCGGTGGGGGATCTGGTCGGACGGCGGAGGGGCCGCCCGACCACACACTTCGTGCCACCTGGGGAGGGGAGCAGCGATGACCGAGCACACGCCTGACGACGCAGCCTCCCGCCACACCCCGGTGCTGCTGCAGCGCTGCCTCGACCTGCTCGCCCCGGCGTTCGAGGTCGACGGCCCGGTCATGGTCGACTCGACCCTGGGCATGGGTGGGCACACCGCGGGCGTCTTGGAGGCGTTCCCGCACGTGCGGGTGGTCGGCATCGACCGCGACACCCAGGCGCTGGAGCTCGCGGGCCGGCGGCTCGCACAGTTCGGCGACCGGTTCACGGGCGTGCACGCCGTGTACGACGAGATCGACGACGTCCTGGACAGCCTCGGCATCCCTTCCGTGCAGGGCGTGCTCATGGACCTCGGCGTGTCGTCCCTGCAGCTGGACGAGCGCGAGCGCGGCTTCTCCTACTCCGCGGACGCGCCGCTCGACATGCGGATGGACGCCACGACGGGGCAGACGGCGGCGGACGTGCTCAACACCTACGACGAGCGCGAGCTCGCGCGGATCCTGCGGGTCTACGGCGAGGAGCGGTTCGCCCCGCGCATCGCCCGGGCGATCGTCGCGCAGCGCGCCCGGCGTCCCCTGGAGCGCACCGGCGAGCTGGTGAGCATCGTGCGTGCCAACATCCCTGCCGCCACCCGCAAGACGGGCGGCAACCCGGCCAAGCGCACGTTCCAGGCCCTGCGCATCGAGGTGAACGGGGAGATCGAGGTGCTGGAGCGCGCACTGCCCCGGTCCATCGAGGCGCTCGCCGTGGGCGGCCGGATCGTCGTCGAGTCGTACCACTCGCTCGAGGACCGGGCGGTCAAGCGGGCGCTCGCGGTCGGGGCGACGTCCAGCGCACCGCCGGACCTCCCCGTCGAGCCGGAGACGCACGCACCGTTCCTGCGTCTGGTGACCCGCGGTGCCGAGGAGGCCGACGAGGCCGAGCTGGCGCACAACCCCCGGTCGCAGTCCGTCCGGCTCCGCGCCGCCGAGCGCATCCGTCCCACCCCTGACCACCTGTTGCCACGTCCGACCGGAAGGAGGGCAGCATGAGCGCCCAGTCCGCTGCCCGAGCATCTGCCTACCCGGCACCGTCCCGCCCGCGCCCGGCCACCGCTCCGGCGCCTCGGCTCCGCGTCGTCCGCGCCCCGGAGCACGCCCGCACCCGGGTGCCGTTCATCCTCGCCTGCATGGGCGTGCTCGCGGGTGCGCTCCTGTCGGCGCTGCTCCTCAACACGTCCATGGCGGCCAGCGCGTACGCCAAGTACGACCTGTCCAACGAGCTGGGCCGGCTGAACCAGGACGCGATGGGGCTGACCGCCGCGCTCGACGCAAAGGCGTCGCCCACGCAGCTGGCAGCCGCCGCGACCGCGCTCGGGATGGTGCCCACCAACGGCACCGGCTGGCTGCGGCTCGCCGACGGCAGCGTGCAGGGCGCGCCCGAGGCGGCGGGATGACGACACCGGTCGCGCGCCCGCGCGCCCGCACCCAGCAGAGCCGTCGCCCCGCAC
>NZ_CAURTV010000035.1:0-33920 GCF_963527515.1 uncultured Cellulomonas sp.
GTGCTGGTCCGCTCGGTGCTGGCGGGGACGATCCCGACGAGCATGCCGCCGGGGCCGTTCCGCGCACCCGCGTTCGCCGCGGCGGTCGCCAGCCTGCCGGCCGACGGCCCCCGGTACACCTCGCTGGTGCCCACCCAGCTGGTGCGGCTCCTCGACGACGCCGCCGCCACGGCCGCGCTGACCTCGTTCGACGCCGTGCTGCTCGGCGGCGCGGCCACACCGCCCGACGTGCTCGCTCGCGCCCGCGCGGCAGGGGCCCGGATGGTCACCACGTACGGCATGACGGAGACGTGCGGCGGGTGCGTGTACGACGGGCGTCCGCTCGACGGTGTGTCCGTCGCCCTGGACGACGACGGCCGCATCCTGCTGGCCGGACCCGTGCTGGCCGACGGCTACCTGGGGCGTCCCGACCTCGACGCGCAGGCGTTCGTGCAGGTGGACGGCGTCCGCCTCCTGCGGACCACCGACCTCGGCGCGTGGACCGGCGACACCCTCACCGTGCTCGGCCGCGCCGACGACGTGCTGGTCACCGGCGGCGTCAAGGTGCCACCCGGTCCGGTCGAGGTCGTCGTCGCCGCGGTGCCCGGGGTCGGCGAGGTGTGCGTCGTCGGTGTGCCCGACCCCGAGTGGGGGCAGGTGCTGGTCGCGGTCCTTGCCGTGCGTGCCGGGTGGGCGGCACCGACTCTCGGCGAGGTCCGCGCGGCCGTCACCGACCGTCTCGGCGCCACGCACGCGCCCCGGCACCTCGTCCTGACCGATTCGCTCCCCGTGCGCGGGCCCGGCAAGATCGACCGTCGGGCCGCCACGCTGCTCGCCGTCCGCCAGCTCGAGAGGAACCTCACGTGACGACTGCCAGCGACTGGGTGCAGGGCGCTCGGCCGCGGACGCTCCCCGCCGCCGCGGCCCCCGTGCTCGTCGGCACCGGAGCGGCGGCCCAGCTGGGCGGAGCCCACCTCGGTCGGGCCGCGCTGGCGCTCGGCGTGGCGCTCGCGCTGCAGGTGGGCGTCAACTACGCCAACGACTACTCCGACGGGATCCGGGGCACCGACGTCGACCGCGTGGGACCGCTGCGGCTGACCGCGTCGGGCACCGCCAGCCCCGGGACCGTGAAGGCGGCGGCGTTCGCGGCGTTCGGCGTCGCCGGCCTCTTCGGGCTCGCGCTCGTGCTCCTGACCGGCCACTGGTGGCTGCTCGCGGTCGGCGCGGTCGCCGTGGCAGCCGCCTGGGGGTACACCGGCGGCAGGAACCCCTACGGATACCGCGGGCTCGGCGAGGTGGGCGTGTTCGTGTTCTTCGGCCTGGTCGCCGTGCTCGGCACCACCTTCACGCAGGCCGGCGAGCTCTCCTGGGCGTCCTGGGTGGGCGCCGTGTCCGTCGGGCTGCTGGCGTGCGCGCTGCTCATGGCCAACAACCTGCGCGACATCCCCACCGACGCCCTCGTCGGCAAGCGCACCCTGGCCGTCCGGCTGGGCGACCGCCTGGCCCGCCGGGTGTACGCGGGCCTCGTGGTCGTGCCGGTGCTGCTCGGCGGGATCGTCTGCGCGTTCGCGTCACCGTGGACCCTGATCGTGCTGGCGCTCCTGGCGCCGGCCGTCGTCCTGGCGGTCACCGTCCAGCTGGGCGCCCGCGGCCGCGCGCTGGTCCCCGTGCTCGCCGGCACCGGCCTGCTCGAGCTCGCGTTCGGCGTCCTGCTGGGCCTGGGCCTGGCGCTCTAGCTGTCGCGGACGGCGTCGTCGGCCGCGTCCTCGACGTCCGCGTCCTCCTGCGCCCGCCTGCCCAGCACCGTCCGGTCCCCCGCCGCCCGGCGCCTCTCCGCACGCTCGGCCAGCTGTCGCGCGGCGGCGTCTCGCGGGCCGCTGAGCAGCACGTACGACAGCCCCCACGCCAGGAACGCGGCCACCACGACCACGAGCCACCCCCGCAGCCCAGCCCACCACAGGACGGCCAGGCAGAGGCCGAGGAGCGCGAGACGCAGGACCGAGTAGACGACGAATGCCACGGTCCCAGGGTAGGCCGCCCGGACCAGCCCTCCTGCGCACGGGCGTCTAGTCTGACGAGGTGAGGAACCTTGCCGTCCTGCTGATCATCGGGCTGACCGTCTACTGCATCATCGACGTCGTCCGCAGCACGAACGACGAGCGGCTCGGGGTGCACCCCGCGCTCTGGGTCCTGCTGATCCTCGTCGTGCCGCTGCTCGGCTCGGCGGCCTGGCTCGCCGTGCGGTGGTCACGCCGGACCGCGGCCGGTGGACCCGGCCCGTCGCAGCGCCCCCGCCGCGCCACCGGGCCCGACGACGACCCGGACTTCCTGTCGGGCCTCGACGAGGACCGTCGGCGGACCGACCGCGGCGGCCCGGACGACGCGGGGCCGACGGCCTGAGCGGTCCGGTCAGACGCCCGAGTACGAGTGCTTCCCCGTGACCACGAGGTTGACGACCGTGAAGTTGGCGAGCACGACGCCGTACCCGACGAAGACGAAGTACGCCGCCCTGCGCCCGCTCCAGCCGCGCGTGGTCCGGGCGTGCAGGTAGGCCGCGTACACGACCCACGCCACGAAGGTGCCGACCTCCTTGGGGTCCCAGCCCCAGTACCGGCCCCAGGCGTCCTCGGCCCAGATGGCGCCGCCGATGAGGGTGAGCGTCCACAGGACGAACGCGACCGAGTTGAGCCGGAACGACAGCGCCTCGAGCTCGCGCGAGCCGGGCACCTGCTCGAGCCAGCCGAACCTCGGCCCGCCCACCGCGCGACGGACCCCGTCGCTGCGGCGCGGCGCGTCGGCGCCGACCGTGACCGCGGGGGCGTCGACGGGGGCGCCCTGCTCCTCGCGGAGGCTGCGCAGGACCTGGAGCACGGACGCGGCGAACGCGACCGTGAAGATGCCCGTCGCCGTGATGGCCACACCGACGTGCAGGACCAGCCAGTAGCTCTGCAGGGCCGGCTGCACCTGGTCGGCCTGGACGAAGAACGCGTTGAGGGCCAGGACGAGGGCGAGCACGGCGATCCCCATGACCAGCACGCCCACGAACGCGATGACCCGTCGGCGCTGCACGACCGTGAGCACCGCGACGGCCACCAGCACGCCGACGATGGTGAACTCGTACATGTTGGCCGTCGGCCAGCGCCCGGCGGCGATGCCGCGCGTGACGATCCCCGCGAAGAGCAGGACGAGGCCGAGCAGGGTCGTCGACCGGGCGATGCCCTCGGCGCGGGGCGACCGGCCGGGTGCGCTCTGCTCCTCGGACCCGGCGACCGCGGTGGCGGGTCGGGACCCGGCGGCGCGCGCCCCCGCGGCCACGGGCACGCGCTTCTGCGCACGGTCGGCGATGCGCGCGAGGTCCGCGCTGTAGGCGACGAGCGCGATGGTGAACGCGGTCGCGGCGCCCCAGACGAGCAGGGTGCTCAGGTCACCGGTGGTCATGGCGTGGCCTCTCGGGAGGTCGGGCCGCGGGGCGCGGCCGGTGGTGTGTCACGGGTGCCGGCGAGGGTCGTCGCGAGCACCCGGTCGAGCTCGGGCTGGAGGCCGACGTCGTCGCCGCGGGCCAGCCCGGCCGCGCTGACCACTGTACGGCCGTCGCCCTCGGGAGCACCCGGCGTGAACCGGAGCCAGAGGCGCCGCCGCGGGGCGAACAGCGAAGTGGCGAGCCCGGCGAACGCCAGGAGCGCGAAGACGAGCACGAACGGCAGCGCCGGGTCGTGCCGCAGGTCGAGGGCGACGTACCGCGGCAGCCCGTCGAACGTCAGGGTGCCGAGCCCGTCGGGCAGGTCCACGGTCTGGCCGGGACGGACGTAGAGCGTCACCGTGGTGCCGTCGTCGTCGACCGCCTGCGTCATCCGGGACTCGTCCAGCTGGTACACGTTCTGCGGCACGCCGGTGTCGAGCCCGAGGTTGCCGGACCAGACGGAGAGCACGAGCAGGGGGTCGGTCGGCTGGGGGTCGATCGACCGGTAGAGGTCCTCGCCGACCTCCTGCGCGGTGGGCAGCAGGTAGCCGACGATGCCGATCTGCTCCTGGTCGCCGGACACCCCGGGCACCTTGACCACGCCGCGCGAGGTGTAGACGTTGTCCTGCGGCAGGAACGGTGTGGGACCGGAGAACGCGACCTCGCCCGCGGCGTCGCGCACGGTGAGGTCGGGCGCGTACCCGTTGCCCTGCAGGTAGACCTTCGCCCCGCCGGCCTCGAGCGGCTGGTTGACCTTGATGGTGGTCGCGACGGGCTCCTCGCCGGGGTCGGTCAGGGTGACGCGCGCGGTGAAGTCGCGGGACTGCAGGGTCTGCGGGTCGAACCGCGACTCGAACTCGTCGAGCCGGAGCGTGAACGGGACCAGGCTGGCCGGCGAGAACGCGGACCCCTGCTCGAACGTGTCGTAGGCCACCTGGGCGTTCGCGAACCCGCGGCCCTGCACGACGATCGCCTGCCCGCGGTAGTGCAGCAGCTGCCCGGTGGCCACCGAGACGAGCAGGCCGACCAGCGCGAGGTGGAACACCAGGTTGCCGGTCTCGCGCAGGTACCCGCGCTCCGCGGAGACGGAGACGACCCCCTGGCCCTCGTCACGGGTGTCCACCCGGTAGGTCGGCACGAACGGGAGCCAGCGCCACCCGCCGCGCAGCACGGTCATGGCCTCCGACGCGGCCTGTGCCGGGTCCGCGGACGTGGAGCCGGAGCCCTGCGCGGGGAACCGCGTGAACCGGCGGGGTGCGCGCGGGGGCCGGCCGCGGACGCCCGCCAGGTGCACCCGGGTGCGCGGCAGGATGCAGCCGACCAGGGAGACGAACAGCAGGAGGTAGATCGCCGAGAACCAGACCGACGAGTAGACGTCGAAGAGCCCGAGCCGGTCGAGCCACGGACCGGTGGTCGGGTGGTCGGCGAGGTACGTCGCGACCTTGGCGGTGTCCTGCGCGCGCTGCGGCCAGACCGTGCCGGGCACGGCCGCGACGGCCAGGAGCATGAGCAGGAGGAGCGCCACCCGCATGCTGGTGAGCTGCCGCCAGGCCCAGCGGAGCCAGCCGGCGACACCGAGCGTGGGCAGCGTCGGCGAGGTGGTCGGAGCCTCCGTCGGCTCCAGGAACACGTCGGAGAGGCCCTCGGGGCGGTGCGTCGTCACGTCACACCACCGGCACGAACGGGTCGCCGCCGACGAGCACGCCCTGCAGCCAGGACGCCCAGGTGCCCCAGACGCCCGTGACCAGCGCGATCCCGAGGACCACGAGCATCGCTCCGCCGAAGCGCATGATCGCGAGGCGGTGTCGGCGCAGGAAGCCCAGGGCGCCCGTGCTGCGGTCCACGAACAGGGCGACCAGCAGGAACGGCAGCCCGAGGCCGAGGCAGAACGCCACGGCCAGGAGCGCACCGCGGCCGGCCGAGCCGCCGTCGAGCGAGAGCGTGAGGATCGCCGCGAGGGTCGGTCCGATGCACGGCACCCAGCCGAGACCGAACGTCACGCCCAGGAGCGGTGCGCCCCAGAGACCCGCGCGCGGCGCCAGGTGGACGCGCTTCTCGTTCTGCAGGAACGGGATGAGCCCGAGGAACCCGAGGCCGAGCACGATGACGACGACGCCCAGCACGCGGGTGATCGGGTCCTGGTACTCGACGAGCACGCCGCCGAGCGAGCCCGCGAGAGCGGCCAGCGCGACGAACACGGCGGTGAACCCGGCGACGAACAGCGCGACCCCGAGCACCACCCGGCTGCGTGCCGGGGCGGCCCGGACGAGCGTCGTCCCCTCGGCGGAGCCGAGCCGGTCGGCCGCGGACCCGGTCATCCCGCCGAGATAGCCGACGTAGGCGGGGACCAGCGGGAGCACGCACGGCGACGCGAAGGAGACGAGCCCGGCGACCAGCGCCACCGGGACGGCCAGCAGGAGCGAGCCGGTGGCGACGGTCTGGCCGAACGCGTCGCCGGCGTCGGCGAGCATCACGGCGCGGGCTGCTCGGCGAGCAGCGCGTCGACCATCGAGCGCAGCGTCGACGGGTCCGCCAGGCCGAGGATGCGACCGGCGACCTTGCCGGACCGGTCGAGCACGACGGTCGTCGGCACGGCGTTCACCGGCACCGTCCCCTGCAGGGCCGCGATCGCCGAGCCGTCCGTGTCCGCGAGGCTCGGGTAGGGCACCTCGAACTGCCGCTCGAACGCCTGCGCGGTGCCGGCGTCGTCCGTCCGGTTGATGCCGAGCAGGTGCAGGCCGTCGTCGGCGTAGTCGGTGGCCAGCGCCGCGAGGTCGGGCGCCTCCGCGCGGCACGGCGGGCAGTTGGCGTACCAGGTGTTGAGCACGACGACGTCGCCGCGCCAGTCGGCGACGTCCTGCGCGGTGCCCGCGAAGTCGGTACCGGCCAGCTCCAGGGGTCCGGAGCGCTCGTCCGCGGCCCACGTCGTCGTGCTGCCGTCACCGGACTGGTAGCCCTGGTCGGCCACGTCCTCGGGAGTCCCCGGGTCCGCGGAGCCACCGGTGGTGCACCCCGCCAGCAGCAGGGCCGTCGCGACGAGTGCCAGCGCGCGTCGGCGCACGTCAGGCCCCCGCGACCATCGACGCGCCCGGCAGGAGGACGGCGGCCGGCTCGCGGTAGCCGACGCCGACCAGCATGTCGCCCTCGTACCGCAGGGTGGTCAGGGACGCGACCGAGCACTGCCGGCGCCGGGGGTCGTGCCACAGGTGCCGGCCCTCGAGCGCCAGCCGCGTGACCCACACGGGCAGCTGGTGGCTGACCAGCACGGCCTCGTGGCCGCGGGCGAGGTCGCGCGCGGTGTCCACGGCGGCCAGCACGCGCTCGACCTGCTCGCGGTACGGCTCGCCCCAGGAGGGCCGGAACGGGTTGCGCAGGTACGGCCAGTGCTCGGGGTGCCGCAGCGAGCCGTCCCCGACGCCGAAGGTCTTGCCCTCGAAGTGGTTGCCGGCCTCGATGATCCGCTCGTCGGTCCCGATCTCGACGCCGAACGCCGCGGCGATCGGGCCGGCCGTCTCCTGCGCCCGCTGCAGCGGCGAGGCGATGACAGCGACGACGTCGCGCCGCGTGCCGCCCGCCGCCCCCGACAGGTGCTCGGCGACCATGTCCGCCATGGCCAGGCCACGCTCGGACAGCCGGTAGCCGGGCAGCCGCCCGTAGAGCACGCCCTCGGGGTTGTGGACCTCGCCGTGGCGCATCAGGTGGATCGTGGTCGCGACCATGGGGTCAGTCTCGCAAACACTCCTGTGCGCAGCGGACACGGGACCGCGTCACTCGACGTGACACGCGCCACCCGTGAGGTGCAGCCGGACCGTCTCCATCGCGGCGCCCAGCGCGGCGAACTGCTCCGGGCTGAGCACGTCGACCAGGTGGTCCCGCACGGACTGCACGTGGCTCGGGGCCGCCTCGACCAGGACCTGCCAGCCCTTCTCGGTCATGGAGCAGTTCACGCCGCGCGCGTCCTCGATGCAGGGCAGCCGCTCGACGAGCCCCTGCTCCTCCATGCGCCGGATGGTGTGCGTCAGCCGGCTGCGGGAGTGCGCGAGGTTGTCGGCCAGCTGCGCCATCCGCAGGGTCCGGTCGGGCGCCTCGGACAGTCGCACCAGCACCTCGTACTCGTGCGTGGACAGCCCGGTGTCGCGCTCCAGCTCGTGCTCCAGCGCCGCGAACAGCCGCGCCGAGCCGCCACGGAACGCGCGCCAGTGGGTCTGCTGCTCGGCAGTCAGCCACTCGACGGTGCGCGAGGTGGCGGGTGTGTCCGTGCTCACGGCGGAGCCTCCGTTCCTGGGCAAGGGGTTGCGCCCTTCGCCGTAGTGTAGTACAACTTTGAACTAACAGTTTGGTTGACCGTTCAACAACCGCGCCGTTCCACAACCACGGAGGACACCCCGCATGAGCACCACGACCGCCATCCCCACCGGCCTGACCACCGGCACCTGGACCGTCGACGCCTCGCACACCGAGGCCGCGTTCACCGTCCGCCACGCCGGCATCTCGAAGGTCCGCGGCACCGTCGCGGTCACCGAGGGCACGGTCGTCGTCGGCGAGGACCTGTCGAGCACGTCGGTCTCCGTGACGCTGGACCCCGCCACCGTCACGACGGGCGACGCCAACCGCGACGGCCACCTGAAGAGCGGCGACTTCTTCGACGTGGAGAAGTTCGGCCAGTGGACGTTCGTCTCCACCGAGGTCCGCGAGGCCGGCAAGACCTACGTCATCGTCGGCGACCTGACCATCCACGGCGTCACGCAGCGCGTCGAGCTCGACACCGAGTTCAACGGCACCGCGGTGGACCCGTTCGGCAACACCCGCGCCGGGTTCGAGGCCACCGTGACGATCTCCCGCAAGGACTTCGACCTGACGTGGAACGCGGCTCTCGAGGCCGGCGGCGTCCTGGTCTCCGACAAGGTCGTCATCGCGCTCGACGTCTCCATCATCAAGGGCTGACGCAGCACGCTCCTGACGAACGGCCGGGTCCAGGACGGGCCCGGCCGTTCGTGCGCTCACGCGCCGGTCCCGGCGCGTCGGCGGTCGTGGAAGGCGAGGATCTGCAGCTCCGAGGCGACGTCCACCGCCCGCAGGTCCACGTGCGCGGGCACGCGCAGGGCGCGGGGCGCGAAGGTGAGGATGCCGACCACCCCCGCCGCGACGAGCGCGTCGCAGACGTCCTGGGCGGCGCTCGCCGGTGTCGCGATGATGCCCATGGTGGCGTCGGTCGCGGCCACCACCTGCGCGAGCGACTCCGCAGGCTGCACCACCAGGCCGCCCACGGCGGTCCCCACCACGGCGGGGTCCGCGTCGAGGAGGCCGACCACCGCGAACCCGCGCTCCGCGAACACCGAGTAGCTGGCCAGCGCGTGCCCGAGGTTGCCGATGCCGACGATGACGACGCGCCGCTGCGTGGTCAGTCCCAGCACCACGGCGATCTGCTCGGAGAGGTGCACGACGTCGTAGCCGACGCCCCGCCGACCGTACGAGCCGAGGTAGGACAGGTCCTTGCGCAGCTGCGCCGGGCTCACCCCCGCACCGGCGGCCAGCTCCTCGGACGACGTGGTGACCACGGCGTCCGCGGTCAGGGCGTGCAGCGCCTGCAGGTAGCCGGGCAGCCGCGCCACCGTGGCCAGCGGCACGTCGCGCGTCCGGGAGCGACCGGTCGCACCGGGCTCCACCGCCCTGCCGTGCGTCCGGGATCCCGCCCGCTGCGCGTCCACCTCGACCCCCGAGACACCGTCGGACCCGGTCACCGGGCCCCGCAGGTCAGGCTAGGGGTCGAGGACCGGCGGGGGTAAGAGCTCGGCGCAGACGCGCGGCATCGATCCGCCAGTACCCCTGCCGGACACCGTCCACCTCGACCACCGGGACCAGCTCCCCGAGCTCGTCGACCAGGTCTGTGCCAGGGACGGAGCCCGTGTCGATGTCCACCTCCGACCAGTCGGCGCCCGTCTCGGCGCACACCGCGCGCACCACCTCGCGCGCCTCGTCGCACAGGTGGCAGCCGTCCCTGCCGAAGAGGACCACCCGGGTGTTCGTCGTCATGACACCAGGCTCTCACCGAGCGGACACCGGGTGGCACGCGCTCGCGGACCGCTGCTGCCCGCGAGCGTCGTTACAGTGACCGGGTGCGTCAGGCGTCCGGCAACCCCATCGCCCCCGCTCCCGTGCTGCGGGACCCCGGGGCCGGTCCGGACGGTCCGGGCACCGGCGCGTTCTTCGACGTCGACAACACGATCATCCGCGGGGCCAGTGCGTTCCACCTGGCGGTGGGCCTGTACCGGCGGGGGTTCTTCCGCAAGCGGGACCTGGTCGAGTTCAGCCTGCACCAGTTCCGGTACCTCACGTTCGGCGAGAACAAGGACCAGATCGACGAGGTCCGCAGCCGCGCGCTGTCGATCATGACGGGGCACTCCGTGGCGGAGGTGACCGCGATCGCGGAGGACATCTACGACGAGGTGCTCTGCCTGCGCATCTACCCCGGCACGCAGCGGCTGCTCGACCAGCACATCGCGGCCGGCCACTCCGTGTGGCTGGTGACGGCGACGCCCGTGGAGATCGGTTCCCTGATCGCGCGGCGCCTCGGCGCCACGGGGGCGCTCGGCACGATCGCCGAGCACAAGGACGGGTTCTACACGGGTCGCCTGGTCGGCGACATGCTGCACGGCCAGGCCAAGGCCGACGCGGTCCGCGCGCTGGCCGAGCGCGAGGGCATCGACCTGTCGGCGTCGTACGCCTACGGCGACTCGACCAACGACGTCGCCATCCTGTCGGAGGTCGGCTTCCCCTGCGCCATCAACCCCGACCGGCGCCTGCGCCGTTACGCCGCGGAGGTGGGCTGGCCGGTGCGCGAGTTCCGCAACCGTCGCCGCAACGCGCGCCGCGGCACCACGGTGGCCAGCCTGGCGGGCCTCGCGTGGGCCGGCGGGCTGGTCACGCGTGCGGCGGTGCGCTCCTGGCGCGGCACCCACGACGGAGAGGACCTCCTGTGAACACCCTGGCGTCGACGGTCCGGACCGCCGTCCGGGCGGACCTGGCACAGCTGGCGGAGCTGGCCGCGCTGACGTTCCCCCTGGCCTGCCCGCCCGGGTCCACCGCCGAGGACCAGCGGGCGTTCATCGGGTCGGTGCTCTCCGTGGAACGGTTCGAGGAGTACCTGGCCGACCCCGACCGGGTGGTGCTGGTCGCGGGTGACGCCGGGGAGCCGAGCGACCTGGTCGGGTACACCATGCTCGTCGCCGGTGAGCCCACCGACGACGACGTCCAGGCGGCACTGCACCTGCGGCCGACCATCGAGCTGTCCAAGTGCTACGTGCACCCCGACCACCACGGTGCCGGCGTCGCGCACGCCCTGATGACCGCCTCGCTGGAGGCCGCGCGGGAGCGCGGCGCGCAGGGGATGTGGCTCGGCGTCAACCAGCAGAACGCGCGCGCGCAGGCGTTCTACGTGCGGTCGGGCTTCGCCATCGTCGGCACCAAGCACTTCACGGTCGGCGGACGGGTCGAGGACGACTACGTGCTGGAGCGCCCCCTCTAGGGAGCGGTCGTCGCGACCGGCCAGCCCTCGTCGTCCCAGTCGAGCTCCCGGATCTCGAGCCGGAAGTCGCCCCCGGCGGCCGCGTCGTAGTAGTGGAACGCGAGGTACCCGCGGGAGACCGACTGCCCACCGGGGCCGACCATGTCGCCGATCGTCGTGAGCAGCTGCTCGCCGCCGTCGAGGGTCATCTCGGTGCCGGAGCGGTCGACGTACGGCCCGGTGACCTCCGCCGAGCGCCCGACCGCCATGTTGTACGTGGAGTCGGTGCCCTGGCAGCAGGAGTCCCGCGAGACGAACAGGTAGTACCAGTCGTCGTGCCGCACCAGGTAGGGCGCCTCGATCGCGTTGGGCGGCGAGGTGCGGCTGGCGATCGTCACCGGCTCCGCTCCGGAGGCGGGCTTGCCGGACGGCCACGACAGCTCGACCAGCTGGATCCCGCCCCAGAACGAGCCGAACGCCATCCACGGCGTCCCGCCGGCGTCCTCGACCACGCCGGGGTCGATCGCGTTGTAGTCCGTCTCCCCCGGCACCGACCGCAGCACCTCGCCCTGGTCCACCCAGGCGTAGTCGGGGTCGTCCGGGTCGAGCGTCGTGTTCGTGGTCAGCCCGATCGCCGAGGCGTTCGAGCCGAACGTGGACGCCGAGTAGTACAGGTAGAACGTGCCGTCGTGCTCGATGACCTCGGGCGCCCAGAAGTTGGACACGCCCGGCACCGCCTCGTAGGCCCACTCCGGCCGGGTGGACGCGTCCCACACCGTGCCGACGAGCTCCCACGTGCGGCCCTCGTCGGTGGACCGGCGGATCTGCGGCGCGCCCAGGCCCTCGCGGACGTCGCCGGTGGAGAACACGTACCAGGGCTCCCCCTCGGCGCCCGCGACGAGCGCCGGGTCGTGCGTGCGGAGGTCCCCGCTCAGGGACAGCGCCGTCGCGGCGGGTGCGTCCGGCCGCGCCCAGACCGCGGCCGCACCGGCCCCGCCGACCAGCGCGACGGTGACCAGGGCGACCACGGTCCGGCGCACGGTGTCAGGCCCCCAGTCGGACGACGTTCCAGGACACCGGCGGCACCTCGATCGTGAGCCGCCCGTCCCGCACCGCGGCGGTCGGGTTGGCCCGCGGAGCCACGGAGGTGTCGTCGTCGGCCGTGGCGGACCACGTGTGGTCGGGGTTGGAGAGGGTGCTCGCCTCGACGACCCGCAGGCCCGGCAGAGCGCGGGCGTCGACCTCGAGCGTGACGGTCTCGGTGAGCGAGCGGTTGACCGCGAACAGGGCCACCGCGCCGGTCTCGGGGTCCCGCGTGGCGACGGCGTCGACCAGGGCCGCGTCGCCGTACTTGGCCGTCTCGTACGTCGGCGCCTCGACGGCCACCTGGAGCACGTCACCCACCGCGTACCGGGAGGCCTGCGCGAACGGGTGGAAGATCGTCTGCTTCCAGGACCGGCCGCCGGGCTCGGTCATGATCGGCGCGATCACGTTGACCAGCTGTGCCAGCGAGGCCGAGTGCACGCGGTCGGTGTGCCGCAGCAGGGAGATGAGCAGGTTCCCGACGACGACGGCGTCGGCCACGTTGTACTTGTCCTCGAGCAGCACGGGAGCCACGGGCCAGTCGTGCCCGGTCGGCGGCTTCGACTCGGCGCGGTGCTGGTACCAGACGTTCCACTCGTCGAACGAGATGTGGATCCGCTTGTCCAGCTTCTTGTGGGCGCGCACGGCATCCGCGGTCGCGCTCACGGACTCCACGAAGTGGTCCATGTCCACGGCCGACGCCAGGAACGAGCCGAGGTCGCCGTCCTCCTCCCAGTAGTACGCGTGGGCGGAGATGAGGTCCACCTGCTCGTAGGCCTCGGTGAGCACGATCCGCTCCCACTCGCCGAACGTGGGGATGGCGACGCCGGACGAGCCGCACGCGACGAGCTCGAGGTCCGGGTCGACCATGCGCATCGCGCGGCCGGTCTCGGCGGCCAGGCGCCCGTACTCGTAGGCCGTCTTGTGGCCGATCTGCCACGGGCCGTCCATCTCGTTGCCCAGGCACCACATGCGCACGTCGTACGGGTCCTGCGCGCCGTTGGCCCGGCGCTGGTCGGAGAGCTTGGTGCCGCCGCGGACGTTGCAGTACTCGAGCAGGTCGAGCGCCTCCTGGACCCCGCGGGTGCCCAGGTTCACGGCCATCATCGGCTCGACCTCGGCGAGCGTCGCCCAGCGCATGAACTCGTCGACGCCGACCGTGTTCGGGTCGGTGGAGTGCCACGCGAGGTCCAGCCGGGCAGGGCGCTGGTCCAGGGGTCCGACGCCGTCCTCCCACCGGTACCCCGAGACGAAGTTGCCGCCGGGGTAGCGCACGGTGCTCACGCCCAGCTCGCGGGTGAGCTCGATGACGTCCTTGCGGAACCCGTCGGCGTCGGCCGTCGGGTGCGCGGGGTCGTGGATGCCGGTGTAGACGCAGCGGCCCAGGTGCTCGACGAACGAGCCGAACGTGCGCCGGCGCACGGGACCGACCCGGAACGCGGGGTCGAGGGTGAGTCGGACGGGGATCATGGCGTCTCCTGGTTCGGTCGTCGGGCCGGCAGCAGCGCTCGGCCGGGCCGCGGGGCGGGCGCCTGCACTGGGCCCGTCCGGCGTTTCTACATCGTTGTAGACGCATCATGCACGGCGCGTCGAATCGCGTCAACCGGCCGTTATCAACTCGTGGCTTGACCGGGCGGCGCTTCTCGTGTCATGTTCTACATCGTTGTAGATCAACGTTGTAGATGCGACGTCGGTCGAACGGAATGAGGTCAACGACGACCCGGACGGACCACGTGGACGTGGTCCCGACGTCAGATGACCTCGCACATCCACGGGATATGGGAGGCAGGACGATGAAGAGGAACAGGCTCATCGCAGGCGCCATGTGCGCCGCGGTCGCCGGCTCGCTCACGCTCACCGCGTGCAGCGACGGCGACAGCGACGGCGCGAGCGGCGGCGACAAGCAGATCACGTTCATGTTCCGCGGCGGCGCGGACGAGAAGACGGCCTACGAGGCCGCCATCAAGAAGTACACCGCGGACACCGGCGTCAAGGTCAAGATGATCGTGACCGACGCCGACCAGTACGCCACCAAGCTCCAGGCGGCCGTCGCCGGCAACAACGTGCCCGACGTGTTCTACATCGAGCAGGCCACGCTGCAGTCCTACGTCAGCTCGGGCGTCCTCATGGACATCACCGAGCAGGTGGACGCCAGCGGCATCGACCTGGACAACCTCTGGCCCTACGGCGTCGACTCCTACCGGTTCGACGGCACGCTGCAGGGCACGCCCGACGGCAAGCTCTACGGGCTGCCCAAGGACGTCGGCCCGTTCTCCTTCGGCTACAACAAGACCATGCTCGAGGCGGCCGGCATCGCGCTGCCCGACAAGGACGTCCCGCTCACGTGGGACCAGTTCGTGGACATCAGCAAGCAGCTGACCGTCGACACCGACGGCGACGGCGCCGTCGACCAGTGGGGCACCGGGCTCAACGTCCAGTGGAACCTGCAGTCGCTGGTGTGGAGCAACGGCGGCGACTGGACCAACGCGGACCGCACCGAGGTCACCGTCGACACCCCCGAGTTCGCCGAGGCGCTCCAGCGGTTCGCGGACCTGACCAACGTGGACAAGGTCACCCCCTCGGCCTCCGACGCCGCCACGCTGGACACCTACCAGCGCTGGATGGCCGGCGAGATCGGCTTCTTCCCGGTCGGCCCGTGGGACGTCAGCACGTACAACAAGCTCGACTTCGAGTACGAGCTGATCCCCTGGCCCGCCGGCGAGACCGGTGAGTCCGCCACCTGGATCGGGTCGCTGGGCATCGGCGTCTCCAACACGACAAAGCTGCCCGACGACGCCGTCAAGCTGGTGACCTACCTGTCGGCCGACCCGACCGCGCAGCAGACGCTCGTCGACGCCGGGGTGCAGATCCCGAACCTCATCGACGTGGCCGACACCTGGGCGGCCGACACGGCCGCCGAGCCCGCCAACCGCCAGGAGTTCCTGGACATCGTGCAGGACTACGGCCGGGCCATGCCGGCGGCCTTCACGTACGGCGCCGAGTGGTACGACGAGCTCTGGACCAACATCCAGCCCGTGCTCGACGGCGAGAAGACGGCCGCCGACTACCTGGCGGAGGAGCAGCCCAAGATGCAGCAGCTCCTCGACGAGGCCAACGCCAACGCCGAGCAGGCAGCGGCAGGCAAGTAGCACCACCTCCCTCCCGTCCCCGCCGCCCGGGCACGCCCCCGGGCGGCGGGGACCCCTGGAAAGGCTTCACGATGACCGCCACCGTCGAATCGACCTCTGCCGGCCTCACGCCCGAGCAGCGGGCGAAGCAGGCCAGGCAGGCCAACCGCCGCCTGCACCGCACGGAGCACCGCTGGGCCCTGGCGTTCGTCGCGGCCCCGATCCTCGGGTTCCTGCTCTTCACGCTGTACCCGATCGGCTTCGCTGTGTACGCGTCGCTGACCAGCTGGAACGGTCTGGGCCCGATGACGTTCGTCGGGCTCGACAACTACGTGACCCTGTTCGGCGACGAGTACTTCCGCATCTCGCTGTTCAACACGTTCTTCTACATGATCGGGATCCCGATCGGGCTCGCGCTGTCGCTGCTGCTCGCGCTGGCGCTGAACCGCCGGATCCCCGGCCGCACGGCCTTCCGCACCATCTACTACGTGCCGGTCATCTCCTCGCTGGCCGCGATCGCGATCGTCTGGCAGTTCGCCTACAACGGCGACTTCGGCCTCATCAACCAGGTGCTCGCCTGGGTGGGAGTCGACGGCCCGGACTGGCTGCAGGACACGGCCTACGTCAAGCCCGCGATCATCATCATGGCCATCTGGAAGGGCCTCGGGTACTCGATGCTCCTGTACCTGGCCGCGATCCAGGGGGTGCCGGCGTCCCTGCACGAGGCCGCGGCGCTCGACGGTGCGAACGCGTTCCAGCGCTTCCGGAACATCACGCTGCCCATGGTGCGACCGGTGACGTTCTTCCTGGTGGTCACCAACATCATCGCCGGGTCCCAGATCTTCACGGAGATCAACATCATGACCCCCGCCGGCGGCCCGGAGTTCAGCTCCGCCTCCGTCGTCTGGTACATCGTCCGCAAGGCGTTCAAGTATCAGCAGATGGGGTACGCCACGGCGATGTCGATCGTCCTGGGGATCCTCGTCTTCGTCATCACCTTCATCCAGTTCCGCCTCAACCGGCGCAACAGCTTCAGCATCGACTGAGGGAGAACCCCATGGCCACCACGTTGATGACGCCGCCGACCACCACGCCGCCGGCCGCGCCGGAGAAGAACCGCAGGAGCGCGAGCTCGCAGAACCGGCTGGGCAACATCGCCGTGTTCGCCCTGCTCGCCGCCGGCTCCCTGGTGATGCTCGCGCCGCTGCTGTGGATGCTCACCACGGCCCTGAAGACCAAGGTGCAGGTCTTTGCCCTGCCGCCGGTGTGGATCCCGGACCCGCCGCAGTGGGACACGTTCGTCCGCATGTGGAGCGAGGCGCCGATCCTGTCGGGCTTCCAGAACAGCCTGATCGTCGCGCTCTCGGTGACGGTGGTCGGGTCGCTCACGTCCGCGCTGGCCGCGTTCGCGCTGGCCAAGCTGCGGCTGCCCTACAAGAACGCGATCTTCCTCGTCCTGCTCTCGGGCCTGATGGTCCCGTACCCGACGATCATGATCCCGCAGTTCGTCATGTTCTCCCGGCTGCACTGGGTGGACACCCTGCTGCCGCTGATCGTGCCGCTGCTGTTCGGGAACATCATCATGATCTTCTTCCTGCGGCAGTACCTGTCCAGCGTGCCGGACTCCATGATCGAGGCCGCCAAGATCGACGGCGCCTCCTACCTGCAGATCTTCCGCGTGATGATCATGCCGATGATCCGCCCGGCCATCGCGGCCCAGTTCATCCTCTGGTTCATGGCGATCTGGAACGACTACCTGGCGCCGATCCTGTACCTGAACACCCCCGAGCGGCAGACGCTGCAGGTGGTCATCGCCAACCTCAACGTGGAGTTCGCCACCCAGCGCGACTACCCGCTGATCATGGCGGCGTCGTTCGTCGCTCTGCTGCCGATCCTCGTGGTGTTCCTCGTCTTCCAGCGGCAGATCATCGAGTCCGTCGCGCTCACCGGCACGAAGGGCTGACTGTGCTCCCGCTTCCCGACACCGCCCTGTGGGGCGGTCGGCACGCGCACGACCCGACCGCGGTGCGCGACGACGACGGCACGTACTGGCTGTTCTCCACGGACGCCTGGGCGGACGGTCCCGTGCGGGCCGGCGTGCAGGTCCGGCGCTCGAAGGACCTGGTCACGTGGGACTTCCACGGCTGGGCGCTCGATGGGGTGCCTGCGGCCGGTGCGCAGTGGTCCGGCGCCGAGGGCCTCTGGGCCCCCGACGTGGTCCGGGCGGGCGGCGAGTGGCGCATGTACTGGTCGGCGTCGACGTTCGGCTCGCGCACCTCGGCCATCGGCCTGGCCGTCGCCGCGCACCCCGCCGGCCCGTGGGAGGACCGCGGGCTGGTGGTGACGAGCCTGCACGACGTCGACGGCCCGAACGCGATCGACGCGAACGCGGTGGTCGACGCCGACGGCCGGCACTGGCTGGTCTACGGCTCCTTCTTCGGCGGCATCTACGCGCTCGAGCTCGACCCGGTCTCGGGCCTGGCCGTCGGCGAGGCGCCGGGCGCCCTGCTCGCGCGCCGGCCGCGCAGCGTGGAGGGGGCGGTCGAGGGTGCGTTCGTCCTCCCCCGCCCGGGCGGGGGCTACGCCCTCGTGCTCTCCTACGACTCGCTCTTCTCCACCTACCACGTGCGCGTGGGCGTCTCGGAGTCGCTGACCGGCCCCTACGTCGACCGGTCCGGGCGCGACCTCACCGACCTCGACGGCGATCCCGCGCGCGTGGGCGCCCTGATGCTCGCCGGCCACGCGCTGACCGGCGGCCGCGCCTGGCTGGCCCCCGGGCACGCCTCCGTCCTCACCGACGGCGACCGCCAGCTGCTCGTCCACCACGTGCGGGACGCGGACGACCCGACGCGGCACGAGGTGCAGGTGCGCCGGCTCGTCTGGACCGCGGACGGCTGGCCCGTGGTGTCGCCGCAGCCGTGGGCGGGCGACGCCGAGCCGGACGACGACCGGCCGACGGACCCGGCCGCGCTCGCGGGCACGTGGGAGCTGGTGACCTTCGAGCCCGCCACCGCCGGCGGGGTCGTCGCCCCGCGGACCCTGGACATCGACGACGCCGTGGTCGCGACAATCCGGTCCCATGGCGACGGCCGCTTCACGTCCCCGGACCTCGAGCTCGTCGTCTTCCCGTCCGTCGACGCGGTGCGCGGGGTCCGGACGCTCTCGTTCGCCGGGCTCGACGCCGACGGCAACGCCACGCTCGGCACGCGGGTGGCCCGGCCGTGAGCGCCTCGACGGACGACCTGGCGGTGGGCGGCTGGGCCGGCCGCGTCATGGTGTTCCTGCGGGTGGGCACGCAGCTGGTCGGGATCAACCTGCTGGTCGTCGTGGGCACGCTCGCGGGCGGCGTCGTCCTGGGCGCCTACCCGGCGCTCGGCGCAGGCGGTGCGCTGCTTTCGCGGCTGGCCGGCGGCACCCCGTCCGAGCACGTCTGGCACGACTTCTGGACGGCGTACCGGGACGGCTTCCGCCGGCTCAACGTGCTCGGCGCACCCCTCACGGTGGGGTTCCTCCTGTTCGCCCTCGACGCCGCCGTGCTCGCCGCCGCGTCCGCGGGTCCGGCGAGGGCCGCACTCACGGTCGGCGTGGTGGCGCTCGCCGTGTACCTGGTCGTCGCGCTCGCCACGCTGGTCCCCGTCGCCCGGCGCTACGCCGACGTCCCGGCCAGCCGCACGTGGCGGTTCGTGGCCGTGGCGCCTCTTCTCTCGCCGCTCACCAGCCTGGCCGTGCTGGTCGCCTTCGCGGTGCTGGCGGTCACGTTCACGTACGTCACCGTGCTGGTCCCGCTGGTCGGGCTGAGCGTGCCGCTCCTGGTCAGCGGCTGGCTGGTCGACCAGCGGCTGACGGCGCTCGACGCCCGCGCCGCCTGACCGTCAGGACACCCCGAGGGTCGACTCGCGGCCGATGATCTCGAAGTCGGTGATCACCCGGACGAACGGCTTGCCCGGCTCCGTCTCCTCGATGCGGTCCAGCAGCAGGTCGACGGCGGTCTTGGCGATCTGCACGCGTCCGGGTGCCACCGTGGTCAGGGTCGGGGAGGAGTACGCCGTCTCCTCGATGTCGTCGAAGCCGATCACCGCGATCTGCCCGGGGACGTCGATCCGGCGCGCGTGCAGCACGTGCAGGGCACCCAGCGCGAGCGCGTCGTTCAGGCCGAACACCGCGTCGATCGCGACACCGGAGTCCAGCAGCCGGTTCATGGTCTCCGCGCCCGTGGCCCGGTGCCACAGGCCCGCCTCGCCGATGAGGGCGGGATCCACGGGGATGCTCGCCTCCTCGAGCGCCTGCCGGTAGCCCTGCACGCGCAGTGCGGCCGAGCCCACGGTCTCCCCCTCGTGCGCACCGATCACGGCGATGCGGCGCCGGCCGAGGTCCAGCAGGTGCTGGGTGGCGGCACGGGCCGCCTCGACGTTGTTCATGGTCACGTGGTCCGCGGGGCCGCCGAAGATGCGCTCGCCCAGCAGCACCATCGGGTAGTCGACCCGCAGCGCGTCGGCGTCCTGCGGGCCGAGCTCGAGCGGCGAGAAGATCAGCCCGTCGGTGAGGTGGCGACGCTGCCCGGAGAGCACCTCCAGCTCGCGCGCGCGGACGGACCCGGTCTGCTCGATGAGCACCGTCAGGCCGCGGTCCTCGGCGGCCCGGATGACCGAGTCGGCCAGCTCCGCGAAGTACGGCAGCGACAGCTCCGGTACCGCCAGCCCGATGATCCCCGTGCGGCCGCGGCGCAGGTTCCGCGCCGAGATGTTCACCTGGTAACCGAGGTCGGCGATCGCGGCCTCGACCCGCTCCTTGGTGGCCGGGCGGATGTACTGGTAGCCGTTGACCACGTTGGACACCGTCTTGATGGAGACCCCTGCCCGCGCGGCGACCTCGTGCATCGTCACTGCGGTACCGCGCCTGGCCGTGCTCATCGCGTTCTCCCGATCCGTGCGTCCGTCGTCGAGGGCCAGGGTGGCAGAACCGGCGCCGTCACGGTCGTTCCGCCACGGGGAGCCACACCCGCATCGCTCCCGGTCCGCGGCTGCCCCACCGGTGGTAGGGCACGGCACGGAGCGTGAGCCGCTGCGCGACGGGTTCGGGGGCAGGCGTCGCGACGATGCCCGCCGCCGACGGCCGATAGAGCGGCACCGCCGACGCCGGCCGGTGGACCGCGACCGCCTCGACCGACACGAGCGCGTCGACGCCGGCCACGGGGGGCGCCGCCGACAACGGGCTGCCCGGCACGAGCGCGACGTCCTCGAGCACCACGCCCGGGGGCAGCCCCGCCTGCTCGACGCAGTAGACGACCGGACCGCGGCGCAGCGCCACGCAGCCGCGCACGGCGTCCACGCGGGGGTGTGCGGCGACCGCGACCACCGGCATGGGCAGCTCGAGCTCGACGCGGTGCACGGGACCCGCCACGCGGACGTAGCCGTCCTCGACCAGGACCTCCTGCACGCGTCCGTCGACGACCAGCCGGACCGCGCCGACGTCCGCCCACGCGGGGATGCGCAGGGAGAGGTCCTCGTGCAGCCCGTCGGGACCGGCGTCGAGCACCACCCGGCCGTCCCAGGGGTACTCCGTGCGGACCGTCAGGCGCACCGGCCCGAGCGACACGTCGGCGTCCGCGTAGAGGTGCAGCTGCACGCCGGACTCGTCGCGCGTCGCGACGTAGTCCTGCAGGGACGCGACCAGCCGGGCCAGGTTGGGCGGGCAGCAGGCGCAGGCGAACCAGGGCAGCCGCTCGGAGGGGGCGAACTCGCTGCTCCCGTCCCGGCCCGTCCGCACCTGCAGCGGGTTGGCGTACAGGAACCCCGTGCCGGCCACCGACGTGGACGCCGGGATCGCGTTGTAGAGCGTGCGCTCCATCTCGTCGGCGAACCGACCCTCGCCCGTGAGCAGCAGCATCCGCCAGGCCCACTGGAACGTCGCGATGGCGGCACACGTCTCGGCGTAGGCGCGGTCCGGGGGCAGCTCGAAGGGGTCACCGAACGCCTCGTCCTTGTGCCGCGAGCCGGTGCCGCCCGTCACGTACGTGCTGGTGCCCTGCGCCGAGTCCCACAGGCGCAGCAGCGCGGCGAGCAGCTCGGGGTCGCCGGTCTCCGCCACGACGTCGGCGACGCCCGCGGCCAGGTACGCCTGCCGGACCGCGTGCCCGGTCACCTCGGTCACCTCGCGCACGGGGGCGTGGTCCTGGTGGTAGGCGGGCGGGAACGGTCCGGACCCGAGCACCCCCGACCCGCGCAGGTCGACCTGACGCCGGGCGAGGTCGAGGTAGGACTGCTCGCCGGTGAGCCGGTAGAGCTCCACCAGGGCGGTCTCCACCTCCGGGTGCCCGCAGTAGCCGTCCTCGCCACCCTCCCCGAACCTGGCGACCGCGAGGTCGGCGAACCGGCGGGCCACGTCGAGCAGGTCGGTGCGCCCGGTGGTCCGCGCGCGAGCGACCGCGCCCTGCACCAGGTGACCGAGCACGTAGAGCTCGTGGCCCCAGCGCAGGTCCGCGAAGACCTCGTCGCCCGCGTACAGCGTGTGCAGGTACCCGTCGTCGCGCTGCACCGCAGCCAGCAGCTCGATCAGCTCCTGGGTGACGCCCTCCCACGGCTGGTCGTCCGGCACCCGGCCGGCCTCCCACGCGAGGGCCTCGAGCGTCTTGTACACGTCGGAGTCGACGAAGTTGAAGCCACGGTGAGCCGGTGCATCCGACCGCCCCACCAGCCGGCGGAAGTTGTCGATGGTGCCAGACGCCTCCAGCTGCGCGAGCACGTGCGGGATCGTGGCGTCCCGGTTGAGGGACTGCCACCGGCCCAGGAACGAGCCCGGGTCCAGACGGACCGCGTCGAAGGGCAGCGGGCGGTGACGCACGATCGCGGCTCGCGGGACGGCGGGACCGTCGATCGCAGGGGTGGTGGCGTGGCTCACCGCAGAAGTCTACATCGTTGTAGAACGTCGTCGTCGGACATACGACGGGCCCGGCAGATGCCGGGCCCGTTCGTCGGAGCAGGCGACCTCACGGCCGCCGGGGCTCACTTCTTGTTGCGACGCTGGTGGCGCGTCTTGCGCAGCAGCTTGCGGTGCTTCTTCTTGGCCATCCGCTTGCGGCGCTTCTTGATGACGGAGCCCATGGGTCCTCACTTCGCTTCCGATGGAGGCCCGGCAGACGGGCCGTTCTGGTGGTCGATCGACGCGAGAGAGAGATCGAG
This sequence comes from uncultured Cellulomonas sp., assembly GCF_963527515.1. Classification (NCBI taxonomy): domain Bacteria; kingdom Bacillati; phylum Actinomycetota; class Actinomycetes; order Micrococcales; family Cellulomonadaceae; genus Cellulomonas; species uncultured Cellulomonas sp. The sequence continues at coordinate 22,333 of NZ_CAURTV010000035.1, forward strand.
TGCAATCGAGTCGCCCACGCACGAACAAAGTCCGAGGCTCTACCTTACGCGATCCGGAGCGTCCCCGACGACGCCCGGACTCTTCAGGACGTTCTGCGTTCCTCACCGTGGGCCTGCTCGCGGGCCTCGACGGCCGGCGAGGTGGCCAGGTAGTGGTCGAGCGCGTCCTGCGGGACGCGGAACGAGCGGCCCACCCGGACGCCGGGCAGCTCACCGGAGTGCAGCAGGCGGTAGACCGTCATCTTCGAGACGCGCATGACCTCGGCGACCTCGAGGACGGTGAGGAATCGCGTGCGGGCCGGCTGGTCGCGCTGGTCGCTCATGTGGTCACCCGTTCCGCCCGGCGCGCGGCGGGCCCGCGCACCCACCCTGCGGGTGCCGGGTCAGCCTAGTGGCGCGTGGGACGGGTGGGAAAGGGGGGACACCTGGGGCGTCCCCCGTCCGGCCCAGCGGTCAGTCGTGCTCGGCGTCGAGCCCGAGGAGCGGGAAGGCGGCCTGGCGGGTGGCGCGGATGGCGCGGTCGACGTCGTCGCCGGGGTCGTAGCCGGCAGACCAGGGCCGGAACCGGGCGTCGCGACCGTCGGTCATCCGGTCCGGGCCCAGCCGCCCGTACCGGTCGCGGACCAGCGAGCGCCAGTCGTCGGGGACCACGGTGTCCGGGTCCACGGGGTGGTGCGTCGCGATGCCCAGCAGGTGCGTCCACGAGCGCGGGACCACGTCGACGACCGCGTACCCGCCGCCACCAAGGGCCACCCAGCGACCGTCGGCCACCTCGTGCGCCAGGTCGTGCAGCAGGACCGCCGCCACCCGCTGGCCGTCCAGGCTGACCCGCAGGTGCGTGAGGGGGTCCTGCAGGTGGGTGTCGCAGCCGTGCTGCGTGACCAGCACGTCGGGGGCGAACTCGCGCACCGCGGCGGGCACCACCGCGTCGATCGCCCGCAGCCAGCCGGCGTCGCCGGTGCCCGACGGCAGCGCGACGTTCACCGCGGTGCCCTCCGCGCCCAGCCCGCCCGTCTCGCGCGCGTGGCCGGTGCCCGGGAACAGGGCGTGGCCGGTCTCGTGCAAGGAGATGGTGAGCACCCGCGGGTCGTCCCAGAAGATGGCCTGCACCCCGTCGCCGTGGTGCGCGTCGATGTCGACGTAGGCCACCCGCTCGGCACCGGCCGCGAGCAGCGCGCGGATGGCGACGGCCGCGTCGTTGTACACGCAGAAGCCCGAGGCCGCGGCCGGCATCGCGTGGTGCAGCCCGCCGGTGACGTTCACGGCGTGCTCCGCGCGCCCCTCCCACACCGCGAGCGCCGAGTCGACCGACCCCTGCACCACCCGCGCCGACGCCTCGTGCATGTCCGGGAACACCGGGTCGTCGTCCGTGCCCAGCCCGTGCTCCGGGCTCGGCGTGCCGTCGGTGGCCGCGCGGTGCACCGCCGCCACGTACGCCGGGTCGTGCACGGTCGCCAGCAGCTCGTCGGAGGCCATCTCGGCTCCCACGAGGTCGACGTCGGGCCCGCTCAGCACGCCCAGGGAGTCGGCGAGGCGGATGGTCAGGTCCAGGCGCTCCGCGGTCATCGGGTGCCCGTGGCCGAAGTCGTACGCGAGCATGTCGCGCGACCAGACAACTCGCACGGGCGCCGACGACGTCATGGGCCCCACCGTCGCACCCGCTGGGTCCCGTGTCGATCCGACGGGCCCGTGCCTGTCGGGTCGTACGTCACACCTGCGGCGTGCCAGAGTTGCCCCGACCGGCGAGCGCCGGGCCGGTTGCGGGAGGTGTGATGGCGCGGGGTGCCCCTGGCGTGGTCTGGCGGTGGCGCGAGTACGTCGACCGCTCGGCGCGGCAGTCCCCCGCCCGGCTCGCCCTCGGGGTGTTCGCGCTCGTCATCGCCGTGGTCACCGTCGCCCTCTATGCCCCGTGGGCGACCGCCAGCGGTCAGCAGGCGCCGTTCGTCGACGCCCTGTTCACCGCGGCGTCCGCGAGCACCGTCACGGGCCTGGTCGTCGTGCCGACCGGGGAGTACTGGTCGATCTGGGGCCTCGTGGTCATCCTCGTCGCCATCCAGATCGGCGGGCTCGGCGTGATGACGCTGGCATCGCTGCTCGGCATGGCGGTCTCCCGGCGCATCGGCCTGACGCAGCGCCTGCTCGTGTCGTCGGAGACCAAGGAGACCCGCCTCGGTGAGGTCGGATCCCTGATCCGGACCGTCATCATCACGTCCGTCGCGCTCGAGCTGATCATCGCGCTGGCCCTGTTCCCCCGGTTCCTCATGTTCGACGAGGACGTGGGCGAGGCGGCCTGGCACGCGGTCTTCTACGCGATCTCCGCCTTCAACAGCGCCGGCTTCGTGCCCACCCCGTACGGTCTCGAGCCGTTCGTGTCCGACTGGTGGGTGCTCATGCCCATCACCGTCGGCGTCTTCATCGGCTCCCTCGGCTTCCCGGTGATCCTCAACGTCGCCCGGCACCTGCGCGAGCCGCGCCGGTGGAGCCTGCACTCCAAGCTGACCATCACCACGAGCGTCGCGCTGGTCGTGGCCGGGTCGATCCTGGTGGCCGCCTTCGAGTGGACCAACCCGGGGACGTTCAAGCCGCTCGGTCCCAGCGCCACGGCCCTGGCCTCGCTCTTCGCGGGAGTCATGCCCCGCTCCGGAGGATTCTCGACGGTGGACGTCGGCGAGATGCACGAGGGCACCTGGCTGCTCATGGACGCGCTCATGTTCGTCGGTGGCGGTTCCGCCTCCACCGCGGGCGGCATCAAGGTGACGACGCTCGCCGTCATGCTGCTCGCGATCATCGCCGAGGGACGCGGCGACAAGGACGTCGAGGCCTACGGGCGACGCATCCCGCGCGAGGCGCTGCAGGTCGCCATCGCCGTCTCGCTGGTCTCCGCCACCTTCGTGCTCGTCTCCTCGCTGCTGCTCCTGGCCATGACCGGCCTCACCCTGGACAAGGTCCTGTTCGAGGTCATCTCGGCGTTCGCCACCTGCGGGCTGTCCACCGGCATCACCGCCGGGCTGCCCGACGGCGCCAAGTACGTGCTCACCGTGCTCATGTTCATCGGCCGGACCGGCACGATGACGCTTGCGGCCGCGCTCGCGCTGCGCAACCGTCGTCGGGTGATCCGGCTACCAGAAGAGAGGCCGATCATTGGCTGACAGATTCGGCGACTCGCTCAAGGGGCCGCAGAACGCACCGCGCACGCCCAAGAAGGACTCGGGCGTGCTCGTCATCGGGCTCGGCCGGTTCGGGTCCGCCATCGCGGCGACCCTCGACCGGCTGGGCCAGGACGTGCTCGCCGTCGAGCGCAACCCGGACCTGGTCGCGCAGTGGGCCGGGCGCGTGGCCCTGGTCGAGGCCGACGCCGCCAACCCCGAGGCCCTCGAACAGCTGGGGGCGCGCGAGTTCCCCGTGGCCGTCGTCGGCGTCGGGTCCTACCTCGAGGCGTCCGTGCTGATCACCGGCAACCTGGTGGACATCGGGGTGCCGCAGATCTGGGCCAAGGCCGTGAGCGCCGAGCACGCGCGCATCCTGCAGCGGATCGGCGCGCACCACGTGGTGCTCCCCGAGGCCGACGCCGGCGCGCGCGTGGCGCACCTGGTGTCCGGCAAGCTGCTCGACTACATCGAGGTCGAGGACGGGTTCACCATCGTCAAGATGCGCCCGCCGAAGGAGACGCAGGGGTTCACGCTCGCGCAGTCGAAGGTCCGCGAGCGCTACGGCGTGACCGTGATCGGCGTGAAGAGCCCGGGCATCGACTTCGTCTACGCGACCCCCGAGACGCGCCTGTCGGGCAACGACCTGATCATCGTCTCGGGTCACGCCGACCTGCTGGAGCGCTTCGCGGCACGCCCCTGAGCGGGCCGCTCACGGGGGTGTGGTCAGCGTCTGGGTCGGGCCGTACACCGTGCCCAGGGCGTTGGTCGCCGTGACGCGGTACCCGTAGGTCGTCGCCGGCGCGAGCCCGCCCAGCTCCACCGTGGCACTCCGCTCGTAGGTCGTCGCCGCCAGCGCCACCTCCGGCGTGCGCGTCGCGAGGCCGGGTCCCCAGTCGACCCAGGCCGTGGTCGCCAGCTGGTGCGGGTGCACACGCAGAGCCACCACCGCGGCCGACCGGGTCACCGACTGCGGCGCCACCGGGCGGACCGTGGGCGGGCCCGGCGTGTGCAGGACGCGGCTCATCACCGTCGTGCCGGACGCTGTGGTCGCCGTGGCCGTCCAGGTGTACCGGGTGCCGGGGGTCAGACCCGTCGCGGCGTGCACCAGCTTCTGCGTGGCCGTCTGCGCGACGACCGGGAGCTGGACGGCGCCGGCCTCGACACCACCCTCGGCCGCCCACGCGATCCGTACGCCGCCCGGGAGACCATCGGTGCCGACCCACGTCTGCAGGGTCGCAGACGTGCTCGCGACGTCGCGCTCGCTGCCCGTGACGGTGGGCCTCGCGGACGCCTTGACCGGGCGGGAGTCGACCGCGGTGGCGCCCGACGCGTCGCGCACCGTCAGCCGCGGCTGGTAGGTGCCCGCCTGGTAGGTGACGCTCACCCTGCCCGGCTGGCCGGTGCCCGTGCGCACGCCGCTGCCGTCACCGGGGTCCAGCTCCCAGGACACGATCCCGGTCCGGTTGGCCGACACGGCGCCCGTGCTGCGCGACAGGTCGAACGACACCGTGAGCGGAGCGCCGCCGGACCGCACGGACGGGATGAGCCACGCGGTGGGACGGCCGACCGCGGCCGGCGTCCGAGCGCCGGCGCCGAACGCGGCGGTGGCCGCCGTCGACGTCGACAGGGTCCACGTGCACGTGCCGGTGCCCTGGAAGTAGACGGCGGCCTCGAGCTCGGGCCAGTCGCGGAACAGGGTGAACGCGTCGGTCAGCCACTGCGCCTTGCGCGTCGGCTGCGCCGGGTCCTCGACGGTGCCGAACTCGGCCAGCAGCGGCGTCTTCCCGCGCGCCTGCGCCCACGCCCGGAAGTCGGCCGTGACCCGCGCGAGCGAGCGCCAGTCGGTGACCTTGTGGGCCGAGCAGCCGAACCAGTTGTAGGCGTTCAGACCCACGCGGTCCACCACGTCGTCGCCCGGGTAGTACGCGTCGGCGCCGGCCGTCGAGACGTACGGCCCGAAGCTCCCCACGGTGACGACCCAGGTGAACACGGCGTTCGTCGCGCCCTGGGCGCGGAAGACCTCCACGTAGCGGCGCCAGGCGGCGCGGAACTGCTCAGGCGTTCCCCACGACGGGGAGATGTCCATCTCCTGGTGGAACGCCACGTACGTCGGAACACCGAGGGACCGGACCGCCTCGGCGTGCCGGCGGATCTGCGGGTCCTGGTCGCCGCGCGCGATGGCGGCCCAGGTGACGGTGCTCCCGTCGAGGCGTCGCGGCCAGAAGGACAGCAGCGGCGTGCGTCCCCGCGCGACGGCCGTCACGACGGGCGCCGCGGGCTGCACGTCGTCCCAGCGCGAGTACCAGCGCTCGACCGACAGCCGGCGGTCGAGGGCACCCTCGAAGGCGGTCACGGCGGACTCCGCGTCGGCCGAGGAGCCCTTGTCCACGTGCGCGCCGATCAGCGTTGCTCCGGGGGCGGTCCGCAGGCCGGCGCCCGGGTCGGCGGCGGTCGTCGCCGGTGGCGGCACCGCCGCAGCGAGGGTCAGGCCGGCGAGCGCGAGCGCGAGTGCCGCGGTCGCGGACCGGAGGCGGGGTCGGTGCAGCCAGCGTGCGAGCATCGGACGAGTCCCCCTGCGTGGTCCGGTCCCGGGCTCGACGCCACGGGCGTCGCCGGCGGGTGCGTCGGCACCCGTCGCCGCAGTGTGCGCCGGTTCCCCACCCCCGGCCACCGACCCGCCGCGACCGGCGGTGGCCCGGCACAGGGTGCGTCAGCGGCGGCGGATCACCAGGAGGCGCTGCAGGACCACGAAGATCAGCAGCAGGGCGCCGATGAAGATCTTGGTCCACCACGAGCTGAGCGTGCCCTGGAACGTGATGATCGTCTGGATCAGGCCGAGGACCAGCACGCCGAGCACCGACCCGAGCACGAAGCCGCTGCCGCCGGTGAGCAGGGTGCCGCCGATGACCACCGCGGCGATCGCGTCGAGCTCCATGCCCACCCCGGTCAGCGCGTAGCCCGACCGGGAGAAGATGGCGAACAGCAGGCCACCGAGCCCGGCGCACGTGCCGCTGATGACGTAGACCAGCACCTTGGTGCGCGCCACGGGCAGGCCCATGAGCCGCGCCGACTGCTCGCTGCCGCCGATCGCGTACACGGTGCGGCCGAACCGCGTGTAGTGCAGGACCACGAACGCGATCGCCACGACCGCCAGCGCGATGACACCGCTCGGCGTGATGACCAGGCCGTCCTCGGTGCCCCACCGGGTGCGGGCGAGCGAGACGATGGTCGGGTCGGTGATCGGGATCGACTCCGGCGCCACGATGTAGCACAGGCCCCGGGCCAGGAACATGGCCGCGAGCGTGGCGATGAAGGGTTGTATCTCGAACACGTGGACCATCAGCCCGACGGCCAGGCCGATGAGGGTGCCGACGAGGATGACCAGCGGGATGGCCACCGTGGCGCCGTAGCCGTGCGAGAAGAGCCACGCGGCGACGCACCCCGACAGGGCGACGACCGCGCCGACGGACAGGTCGATGCCGCCGGTGAGGATGACGAACGTCATGCCGACCGCGATGACCACCAGGAACGAGTTGTTGATGAGCACGTTGGCCATGACGCGGCCGGTGAGGAAGTTCTCGTACCGGGACCCGCCGATGGCCAGCATGGCCATCAGGACGACCACCGTGCCGATGACCGGCAGGTAGCGCTCGTCGATGCGGAGCCCGCGGACGCGGGACCCCAGCGAGGGCGGTGCGTCGGCGGGACGGGTGAGCTGGTCGGTCGCCATCAGGCCGGGACCTCCACGGGAGCAGGGGCGACAGCTCGTGTGCGAGCTCGCATCTTGTGCCGGACGACGGGCGACTGGAGCAGGCACACGAGGATGACGACGAGCGCCTTGAACAGGGAGACCGCGTTGGCGGGGATGCCGAGGATGGTCACGGAGAACGTCAGCGTGGTGATCACCAGGACGCCGACCAGGGTGCCGACCAGCGAGAACTTGCCGCCGGCCAGCGAGGTGCCGCCGATGACCACCGCGAGGATGGCGTCGAGCTCGATGAACAGGCCGGCGTTGTTGGCGTCGGCCGCCATGATGTCCGAGCTGCGGATGAATCCCGCGACGCAGGCGAACAGCGCGCACAGGACGTAGACCGTCCAGATGATGGTGCGGGCGCGTACGCCGGCCAGGCGGGACGCGACCGGGTTGATGCCGACGGACTCGATGAGCACGCCGAGCGCGGTGCGCCGGGTGACCAGCGCGGTCACCAGGAAGAAGAACCCGGCGATGAGCGCGGCGACCGGCAGGCCCAGCCAGTACCCCGTGGCGATCGTCTTGTACGGCGCGCTGGTCACGGTGGTGATCTGCCCGCCCGTGATGAGCATCGCGATGCCGCGCCCCGCGGTCATGAGCACCAGGGTCGCGATGATCGGTTGGATCCCGACCACCGCCACGAGGAACCCGTTGAACACCCCGATGACCAGGGCGACGAGCAGGGCCGCGCCCAGCGCCGCGATCACGACGCCCGGGGACCCGGGGTTGTCCGACGCCGCGATCTGCGACAGCGCGACCGCCCCGGCGATGGCCATGACGGCCCCGACGGACAGGTCGATGCCGCGCGTGGCGATCACCAGCGTCATGCCGAGCGCGACCAGCAGCAGGACGCTGGAGCGGCGCAGGATGTCGATCGGACCGCCGTACAGGTGGCCGTCGCGCACGGCGATGTCCAGAAAGCTGTTCGACTTGAGCACGCACGCCAGCAGCAGCACGCCGAGGGCCACGACCGGCCAGAACAGCCGGTGCCGCGCGATCGATCCGACGGCGCTCATGACTGGCCTCCGCTCGCGATGAGGTGGACGACGTCGTCGGTGGTGACGTCGTCGGAGTTGGTGATCTGGGCGACGAGCCGGCGGTCGCGCAGGACCGCGATGCGGTGCGACAGGCGCAGCACCTCCTCCAGCTCGGCGGAGATGAACACGACCGCCATGCCCTGGGCGGCCAGGTCCGCGACGAGGCGCTGGATCTCGGCCTTGGCGCCGACGTCGATGCCGCGGGTGGGCTCGTCGAGCAGCAGCAGCTTCGGCGCGGTGGCCAGCCAGCGGGCGAGCAGCACCTTCTGCTGGTTGCCGCCGGACAGGTTGCCGGCGATGGCGTCGGGGTTGGCGGGGCGGATGCCGAGCGCCTCGATGTAGCGGTCCACGACCTCGTCGGACTTGCGCTTCGAGATGCGCCGCAGCCAGCCGCGGTCGGCCTGCAGGCCGAGCACGATGTTCTCGCGGACGGTGAGGTCGCCGACGATGCCCTCGGTCTTGCGGCTCTCCGAGGAGTAGACGATGGACCGCGCCAGGGCGGAGCGCGGGGTGCGCATCTTCGTCGGCGTGCCCTCCACCCGGATCTCGCCCTGGTCGGCGTGGTCGGCGCCGTAGAGCAGGCGTGCCAGCTCGGTGCGTCCGGAGCCGAGCAGACCGGCGAGCCCGACGACCTCCCCCGCGTAGACGTCCAGGTCGAACGGCTCGATGGACCCCTTGCGGCCCAGGCCGATCGCCTGCAGGTACGGGGTGGTGTCGGCGCGCTCGGCGACGGACCGCTTCGGGGCCTCCTCGAGCTGCTCGAGGACCTCCAGGGCGCGGCCGATCATCTTCTGCACCAGCTCGACGCGGTCGAGCTCGGCCGTGCGGTACTCCCCCACCAGGGCCCCGTTGCGCAGGACCGTCATGCGGTCGCTGATCTCGTAGACCTGGTCGAGGAAGTGGGAGACGAACAGGATGGCGACGCCGCGGTCGCGCAGCGCGCGCACGACGTCGAACAGGCGGGCGACCTCGTCGGCGTCGAGGCTGCTGGTGGGCTCGTCGAGGATGAGCACGCGGGCGTCGACGACCATCGCGCGCGAGATCGCGACCAGCTGCTGCACGGCGAGGGAGTGCGAGGACAGCTGCGACCGGGGGTCGATGTCGAGGTTCATGGTCCGCAGGTGCTCGCGGGCGGCTGCACGGGTGCGCCGCCAGTCGACGACGCCGACGCTGCGGACCTCGTGGCCCAGCATGATGTTCTCGGCCACGGAGAGGTTGTCGCAGAGGTTGACCTCTTGATAGACGGTGCTGATCCCGGCGGCCTGGGCCTGCGCGGGACCGGTGAACGTCCGCTGCTGACCGTCCACGACGATCGACCCCGAGTCGACCGTATACACGCCGGTGAGCGCCTTGATGAGCGTCGACTTGCCGGCGCCGTTCTCGCCCATGAGGGCGTGCACCTCGCCGGGGAACAGCCGGAAGTCGACGCCGTCCAGCGCCTTGACGCCGGGGAACGCGATGGAGATCCCCGACATGGTGACGATCGGGGCGGAGGAAGCTGAGTCGGTCATCGTCGACCTTTCGTCCGAGCCGGTCTCACGGTACCGGCAGGGCGGTGCTGCCCGGGGGGACGCGGAGGTCCCCCCGGGCAGCTTCTGACGGGCCGGTCAGGTCCGGCGCCCGTGAGATCAGTACTGGCGGTCGGCCAGGACTGCCTTCGCGCCCTCCTGGTCGAACGCCTCGTCCTTGGTGACGATGCGCGGCTCCACGGTGCCGCCCTCCTCGAGGGTCTTGATGATGTCCGCGAGGTCCGGGCCGAGCAGCGGGTTGCACTCGACGATGTAGCTGATCTTGCCGTCGGCCAGGGCGGTCATGCCGTCCTTCACGCCGTCGATCGTGACGACCTTGATGTCCTGACCGGGCACCTTGCCGGCCGCCTCGATCGCCTCGATGGCGCCCAGGCCCATGTCGTCGTTGTGCGCGTACACGACATCGATGTCTGGGTAGGCCTGCAGGAAGCCCTCCATGACCGTCTTGCCCTCGGCGCGCGTGAAGTTGCCGGTCTCCGAGGCGATCACCGAGACGTTGGCGTTGCCCTCGATGGCGTCCTCGAAGCCGGTCTTGCGGTCGATCGCGGGCGCGGAGCCCGTGGTGCCCTGCAGCTCGACGACGTTGATGGGCTCGGTGCCGAGGTTCTCGGACACCCAGTCGCCCACGCGCTTGCCCTCCTCGACGAAGTCGGAGCCGATGAACGTCACGTACAGCGACGTGTCCTCGGAGTCGACCGCGCGGTCGGTGAGGATGACCGGGATGTCGGCGTCCTTGGCCTCCTCGAGCACGCTGTCCCAGCCGGACTCGACCACCGGGGAGAACGCGATGTAGTCGACGCCCTGCGCGATGTAGGACCGGATCGCCTGGATCTGGTTCTCCTGCTTCTGCTGGGCGTCCGAGAAGCTGAGCTTGAAGCCGGCCTCCTCGGTGAGGGCCTCCTGGATCGACTTGGTGTTGGCGGCACGCCAGCCGCTCTCCGCACCGACCTGGCTGAAGCCGACGGAGATCAGGTCGCCGCCACCGTCCCCGCCGCTCCCGGTGGTCTCCTCGTCCCCGGAGTCGCTGCCGGCACAGCCGGCGAGCCCGAGTGCGAGCACCGCGATGCCTGCGGCGATCGATCGTGTCCTGAACATCTTGCTGACCATCTGCTTCTCCTCCTCGAGAAACGCACTCGCTCGCGGTCCCGACCCACGCCGGTCGGTCCGCGTCGTGCACCGGGGCACCGGTGCACGAGCCCTGCCGGACCGTGGTCCAGCAGGTGGTTCGCTCGCATGTTAGCGCTCACATTCTGCGGGAGGACCCGTGTCGAAGGTTGCATTCCGGTCACGCTTCGGGCGGGTCCGTCCGCGCGGGGGTCCGTGCGACCAGTCGGTCAGGGGGTGCGACGGCGCAGGGTGGCGGCGCCGACCAGCAGGGCGCCGACGATGAACAGCGCGATCACCGCCACGTCACCGCGCACCTGCGCCCACGACCCGCCGGCAGCCAGCTGCTGCATCGCGTCCACCGCGTAGGTCAGCGGCAGCACGCGCGAGACCCACTCGAGGACGTCCGGCATCTGGTCGCGCGGCATCATGAGCCCGCACGTGATCAGCTGCGGGAACAGGATGAGCGGCATGAGCTGCACGGCCTGGAACTCGGTCCGCGCCAAGGCCGACGCGCCGAGCCCGAGCGCGCAGCCAAGGACGGCGTCGAGCACGGCGACGAGCACGAGGAGCCCGATCGGTCCGGCGACGTCCATGCCGCACACCCACACGGCGAACGCGACGACGACGAGCGCCTGCACCGTCGCCAGCACCGCGAACGCGAGGGCGTAGCCGACGACCACGTCCCCGCGGCCGATCGGCAGCGTCATGAGCCGCTCGAGCGTGCCCGAGGTCCGCTCGCGCAGCGTGGCGACGCTGGTGACCAGGAACATCACCACCATCGGGAACAGCGCGACGAGCAGCGGACCGAACCGGTCGAGCACCGGGGTGCCGTCGAACATCCAGGCGATCAGGCCGATCAGCACGCACGGCAGCAGGACGACGAGCGCGATCGTCCGCTTGTCGTGCCGCAGCTGGGTGAGCACCCGGCGCGCGGTGGCGGCTGTCAGGGGCGCGGTGATCGCCCGGCCGCGCAGCTCGCGCGGCACGACGGGCGCGGGGTCGGCCGCGGCGGGGC
>NZ_CAURTV010000036.1:0-33669 GCF_963527515.1 uncultured Cellulomonas sp.
GCGCCGGAGCGCGGCGACGACGACCGGGCGCCCGTGTTCCCGCGCGGCACGTTCGCCCCGGGGACCGGCGTCCCGGACCGCGGGGCCGCCGGACGCCGACCCGGGGCGCTCGGGGACGCCGGGCGTCGGGGGGCGGACATGGCGTCGATTCTGCCCCGGACCGTCCCGACCTGCGTGGAGGTCGGGAACCGTGGCGCGCCGAAGGCCGGCCATCCGAGGATGACCGGCCTTCGAGGGTCGTGCGTCAGGCCGTGAACCGCGGGAAGGCGGAACGACCGGCGTAGCGTGCGGCGTCGTCCAGCTCCTCCTCGATGCGGAGCAGCTGGTTGTACTTGTTGATGCGCTCGCCACGGGCGGGGGCACCGGTCTTGATCTGGCCGGCGTTCGTGGCCACCGACAGGTCGGCGATCGTGGTGTCCTCGGTCTCGCCGGAGCGGTGCGAGGTCATCGTGGTGAAGCCGCTGCGCTGGGCCAGCTCGACGGCGTCGAACGTCTCCGTCAGCGTGCCGATCTGGTTGAGCTTGACCAGCAGGGAGTTGGCCGCCTTGAGCTCGATGCCCTTGCGCAGGCGCTCCGGGTTGGTGACGAACAGGTCGTCGCCGACGATCTGGACCTTGTCGCCGATGGTGGCGACCAGGTGGGACCAGCCCTCCCACTCGTCCTCGGACAGCGGGTCCTCGATGGAGACCAGCGGGTAGTCCTTCACCAGCTGCTCGTAGTAGGCCGACATCTCCTCGTTCGACAGGGCCTTGCCCTCGAACTGGTAGGCGCCGTCCTTGAAGAACTCGGTCGCGGCGACGTCGAGCGCGAGGCCCAGGTCGACGCCCGGCGTGAAGCCGGCCTTCTCGATCGCGATGAGGATGAGGTCGAGCGCCTCACGGTTGCTGCCCAGGCTGGGGGCGAAGCCGCCCTCGTCGCCGAGGCCCGTGGACAGGCCCTTGCTCTTCAGCACGGACTTGAGTGCGTGGTAGACCTCGACGCCGGTGCGCAGCGCCTCGCGGTACGTCGTCGCACCGATGGGGGCGACCATGAACTCCTGGATGTCGACGTTGGAGTCGGCGTGCGACCCACCGTTGAGGATGTTCATCATCGGGACCGGCAGCACGTGCGCGTTGGGGCCGCCGAGGTAGCGGAACAGCGGCAGGTCGGAGGAGTCGGCCGCGGCCTTCGCGACGGCGAGCGAGACGCCGAGGATCGCGTTGGCGCCGAGCTTGCCCTTGTTGGGCGTGCCGTCGAGGTCGATCAGCGCGGCGTCGACGAGACGCTGCTCGGTGGCCTCGAAGCCGATGAGCTCGGGGGCGATCTCGTCGATGACGGCCGCCACGGCCTCCTCGACGCCCTTGCCCAGGTAGCGGGCCGAGTCGCCGTCACGGCGCTCGACGGCCTCGAACGCGCCGGTCGAGGCACCCGAGGGGACAGCGGCGCGGGCGATGGTGCCGTCGTCGAGTGCGACCTCGACCTCGACAGTGGGGTTGCCGCGCGAGTCCAAGATCTCGCGGGCGCCGACGGCCTCGATGCTGGCCATGGGTGCTCCTTCTGAAGCGGGTGGGTTTACGACCTCACCCTACTGGCGTCGACGAGGCCCTGCCGTGGGCCCTTCGACTGGTGGACGAGCGCTCTCAGAGCGCCAGCATGATGTGCTCGACCTGGTCCTTGGCGTCCCCGAACAGCATCGACGTGTTGTCCCGGAAGAACAGCGGGTTCTGCACGCCGGCGTAGCCGGTGGCCATGGACCGCTTGAACACGATGACGCGCGCGGCCTTCCACACCTCGAGCACGGGCATGCCGGCGATCGGCGAGGACGGGTCGTCCAGCGCGGCCGGGTTCACCGTGTCGTTGGCGCCGATGACCAGCACGACGTCGGTCTCCGCCAGGTCGCCGTTGATCTCGTCCATCTCGAGGACGATGTCGTACGGCACCTTGGCCTCGGCCAGCAGCACGTTCATGTGCCCCGGCAGCCGGCCCGCCACCGGGTGCACGCCGAACCGCACATCGACGCCGCGCGCGCGCAGCTTGGCCACCAGCTCCGCCACCGGGTACTGGGCCTTGGCCACGGCCATGCCGTACCCGGGCGTGATGATGACCGTGCGGGCCTCCGTGAGCAGCTCCGCCGCCTCCGGGGCCTTGATCTCGTGGAACTCCCCGTAGTCGACGTCGGACGCCACCACGGTGCCGCCCTCGGCGCCGTACCCGCCCAGGATCACGGAGACGAACGACCGGTTCATGGCCGTGCACATGAGGTAGGACAGGATCGCACCGGAGGAGCCGACGAGGGCGCCCGTGACGATCAGCAGGTCGTTGCTGAGCATGAAGCCCGCCGCGGCGGCCGCCCAGCCGGAGTACGAGTTGAGCATCGACACGACGACAGGCATGTCCCCGCCGCCGATCGAGGCGACCAGGTGCCAGCCGAGGGCGAGCGCGACGACCGTCATGAGCAGCAGCGGGAGCACGCCCCCGGTGGACAGGAACCACACCAGCAGCGCCGCGGACACCACGACCATGGCGAGGTTGATCCAGTTGCGGCCCGGCAGCATCATCGGCGCGGACTTCATCTTGGTGGACAGCTTGAGGTAGGCGACGATCGACCCGGTGAAGGTCACCGCGCCGATGAGGACGCCCAGGTACACCTCGACCAGGTGCGCGGGGTCGGCCGGCTCGGTGAGGAACGAGTTGTAGCCGACGAGCACGGCCGCGAGCCCGACGAACGAGTGCAGGATCGCGATGAGCTCGGGCATCTGCGTCATCTCGACGCGGCGGGCCTGCCACGTACCGGCGGTGGCTCCGACGAGGAACACCACGAGGATCAGCGACGCGGTCACGGCGACGGGCCGCTCGGAGCGCTGCAGGGCGAGCGCGACGGTCGCGGCCAGCGCCAGCACCATGCCGAGCATGCCGGCGAGGTTGCCGCGACGGGCGGTCTCCTGCTTGGACAGGCCCGCGAGGCTGAGGATGAACAGGACGGCGGCGAGGACGTAGACGGCCTGGGCCAGGGAGGTCAGCACGGGGTCAGGCGTCCTTCCGGAACATGCGGATCATGCGGTTGGCGACGAGGAACCCGCCGAACACGTTGACGCTGGCGACGGCGGCGGCGACGACCGCGAGCGCGGTCACCAGGACGCTGTCGTCGCCGATCTGCAGCAGCGCGCCGACCAGGATGATCCCGGAGATGGCGTTGGTCTGGGCCATCAGCGGGGTGTGCAGCGAGTGGCTGACGTTCGAGATGACGTAGTAGCCGACGATCACCGCGAGCACGAAGACGGTGAAGTGGCCCAGGAACGCGGCCGGGGCGAACGAGATGCCGAGCAGGACGACCACCGCCAGGAGGGCGAGGACCACCGACCGGCGCTGGCGTCGTCGGGCCTTGTCCCGCTGTGCGGCAGCCTCGGCCGCGGCGCGCTCCTCCGGCGTGGGACCGGCGACCGCGGCCGGCGCGGCGGAGACCTGGACCGGGGGCGGCGGCCAGAGCAGCTCGCCCTGGTGCGTCACGGTCATGCCGCGCTGCACCGGGTCGTCGAGGTCGAGCACCAGCTGCCCGTCCTTGCCCGGCGTCAGCAGCTGGAGCAGGTGCACGATGTTGGTGCCGAACAGCTGGGACGTGTGCTGGGGCATCCGGCTGGTCAGGTCGGTGTACCCGACCACCGTCACCCCGTTCTCGGTGGTGATGGCCTGCCCGGGGACGGTGACCTCGCAGTTGCCGCCACCGGAGGCCGCGAGGTCGATGATCACGCTGCCGGGCCGCATACCCGCGACCATCGCCGCGGTGATCGTCGTCGGCGCCTGGCCGCGGACCAGTGCGGTGGTGATGACGATGTCCGCGTCCGCCGTCTCCGCGGCGTACATCTGCGCGGTCAGCTGCTCCTGCTCCTGCGTGAGCGCGCTGGCGTACCCGTCGGAGCTGACCGCCTGCTGCGCGGCCTCGGCCTGCACGAACGTGGCGCCCATCGACTCGATCTGCTCGCCGACCTCGGGCCGCACGTCGAAGGCGCGGACGCGGGCGCCCATGCTGCCGGCCGCGCCGATGGCCGCGAGCCCGGCCACCCCGGCGCCGATCACGAACACCCGCGCGGGCGGCGTCTTGCCCGCCGCGGTGACCTGACCGGTGAACATGCCGCCGAAGACCTCGGCGGCCTCGACGACGGCCCGGTACCCGGCCACGTTCGACAGGGTGCTGAGCACGTCGAGGGCCTGTGCGCGGGAGATGCGCGGCACGGCGTCCAGCGCCAGCGCGGTCACCCCGCGCGCGTGCAGCCGCTCGACGAGGGCCGGAGTGGAGGCGGGAGCGAGCATGGCGACCAGCGTCGCGCCCGGTCGCAGCGAGGCGACCTCCGCGTCGGTGGGCGGGTTGACCTTGGTGACCACGTCGCTGGACCAGACGTCCGCCGCGTCGCCCACCGCGGCGCCCGCGGCCTCGTACGTCTCGGGGCGGAAGGTCGCGGCGTCGCCGGCTCCGCGCTGGATCACGACCTCGTACCCGAGGGCGACCAGCTGGGCGACCGTCTTCGGGGTCGCCGCCACGAGCCGCTCGCCTGCTCGACTCTCGGTGGGGATGCCGATGCGCATCGTTGCGGGCCTCCGTGGTCCGTGTCGGGGTGGACGCGCTCATCATGGCGGCCACGGGCAGGTTATGGGGTCGGACCGACCTTCGGCAAGCGCTTTCCTTGCGCCGGTCGGATGATCGGCGGAACCTCCCATATCAGAGTCCGGCCGACGCCTCCCCGGCCCGAAGGTCCTGCTCCCAGGTCGCCGCGGTCCTCCGCAGCGCCCCCTCGGCATCCACGCCCGCGGCCTCCGCCTCGAGCACGAGCGCCAGCAGGCGTTCCCCCAGGCCGTCACCCGTCGGTGCGCGCGCGACGAGGCCCGCACGGCTCGCGCGACCGGCGACCTTCTGCGCCCGGGCCAGCGCCCCCAGCGCGAGCGGGACGCCGTCGAGCGCCGAGGCCCGGCGCTTCTCCGCCGACTTCAGCCGGTCCCACTGCACGTGCACGTCCCCGTCCAGCGGCGCGCCGGAGAACACGTGCGGGTGCCGGCGCACCAGCTTGGCGACCAGGTCCGCGGCGACGTCGTCCACGTCGAACGGGTCGGTCGGGTGCTCAGCGGCGATGCGCGCGTGGAAGACGACCTGCAGGAGCAGGTCCCCGAGCTCCTCGCGCAGACCCGGACGGTCGCCCGCCTCGACCGCCTCCGCCAGCTCGTAGGCCTCCTCCAGCGCGAACGGCACGAGCGACTCGTGCGTCTGCTCGGCGTCCCACGGGCACCCGCCCGGTGAGCGCAGTCGGTCCATCACCGCCACCAGCGCGCGCAGGGCGTCGGGCGACGGCGTCACGAGGACGAGGGCGTCGGCTCCGGCGTCGGCTCCGTGGACCCGTCGTCGACGGGCGCCGCCTGCGGCGCGACCACCCACGGCACCGGGAGGGGCGCGGCGACCTGGTTGCCGTCCTCCAGCGACCCGAAGCGCGGGTTGACCTCGACGTCGAGCTCGCGCAGGCGGGCGTCGATCTCGGCACCGACCGCCTCGGCGTCCGGCAGTCCCTGGAGGTTGGTGAAGGCGATGGAGTAGCGGGCGACGGCCATCGACGGCTCGGTGAACGTCGCCGTCGCGCCGGCGACCTTCTGCTGCACCACCTGCGCGAGCAGGGCGCGGGCCTCCTCGTCCGAGACGCCGACACCCTTCTCCTCGGCCAGCTCGACCACCGTCGGCTCCTGGACCAGCACGGCCAGCACGTTGGTGGTCGTCACCCCCTGGAACCACGGCTCGAGCTCGTCGAGCGCGTCGCGCACGTCCGCGGTGGAGATGGCTGTGCCGTCGACCACGGCAGCCGCGCCGGCCTGCCCCGCGCACCCGGCCAGACCGGCCGTCGTCGTGAGCGCGACCAGCACACCCGCCGCTCGCACACCCACACGCCACTGCACTGCCACCAGGGACCTCCTGCGTCGTCGCTCGTCGATCACGGGTCATCGTAGAGGGCTCGTCGGCAGGTGGGCGCGAACGGGTGAAACCGGCCCGCGAGCCCGTACTCGCGAGTAACGTCCGCCCCGTGCGGGGCATATGTCCGTCTTGCCGCGTCAATCCAGGGGGCGAGACATGAGCGCACCATCGGCCACCGCGAGCCTCGCACCTGCCGCGCACGGCCGCTACGAGCACATCGACGCGCTGCGCGCCCTCGCGGTCATGCTGGTGGTGGTGGCCCACGCCGGGCTGGGCCACGTGGTGCCCGGCGGCAGCGGCGTGACCATCTTCTTCGCCATCTCCGGCTTCATCATCACGCACGTCCTGCTGGTCGAGCGGGAGCGCACCGGCCACTTCCGGGTCAGCGACTTCTACCTGCGGCGACTGCTCAAGCTCGCGCCGCCGTTCCTGCTGGTCATGGCGCTCCCGACCCTCGTCTACTCGACCTGGGGACCGATCGACTGGGGCGCCTTCGTCTCGCAGGTGTTCTTCGGGTTCAACTGGGTCTACGTGCAGGGTCTCCCGCAGATCCTCCCCGGCTCCGTGGTGGTGTGGAGCCTGGCCATCGAGGAGCAGTTCTACATCGTCTTCGCGCTGGTCTGGCTCGCCGCCGCCCGGGTCCGCCGGCGCCTCGCGCTCCTCACCGTCCTCGCGCTGGCCACCGTGGTCGGCACCCTCGTCCTGCGCCTCGTCATCGTCGCCGGCACCGCACCCGCGCTCGCACACCGGCGGGTCTACTACGGCACGGACACCCGCGTCGACGGCATCGCCTACGGCATCCTCGCCGCCGTCGTCTTCGCGCACCTGCGTCACGACCAGGTGAGCCCGCGGGCGCGTGCGGTGATCGGCAGCACGTGGGTCCCCGTCGTCTCCGCAGCCCTCTACCTCGCGTCGCTGACCCTCCGTGACCCGTGGTTCCGCGAGACGTTCCGGTACACGGTCCAGGGGGCCGCCGCCGCGCTGGTCATCCTCTACGGTCTCGAGCGCCAGGACGGCCGGTTCCGCCACGCCCTGGGCACGCTCGCCGGCGCGCGACCCGTCCAGGTGGTCGGTCTGGCCAGCTACAGCATCTACCTGGTGCACCGCGTCGCCGGTCACGCGCTGCGCCCGCTGATCGCGGGGTGGCCGCTGGTGCCGGCCTTCCTGCTCACGACCGCCGTCGGCGTCGCGCTGGGGATCGCGATCTGGCACCTGCTCGAACGGCCCGTCGAGGCCTACAAGACCGCCCTGATGGACCGGCGTCGCCTCGCGCGGACGTCCACCCCGCCGCAGCCGGCCTCCGCCGCCTAACGCACCGTCCCCGCGACGGCGGCCGCGGACACGTCGCCCCGCACGACCGCGTCGATGAGCTGCCGCGCCCACAGCAGGACCTCGCGACCCTGCACCGGCTTCCCGCCGATCCGCGCGGTCATCGGCCACGGCACCAGCACCGTGCGGGTGGTCGGCTTGAGCACCGACCCCGGGTACAGCCGCTTGAGCCGCAGCTGCGCGGACTCGGGCAGGTCGACCGGCGCGAACCGGACGAACTTGCCCTGCGCGGTGACGTCGGACAGTCCCGACGCGCGCACGTGCTGGCGGAACTCGGCCACCTCGAACAGGTTGTCGACCGCCGACGGCACCGGGCCGTACCGGTCGACCAGCTCGGCCCGCACCTCTCCCAGGGCTGCGGCGTCGGGGGCCGCGGCGATCTTGCGGTACGCCTCCAGCCGGAGCCGCTCGTGCGCGATGTAGTCGTGCGGGATGTGCGCGTC
Source organism: uncultured Cellulomonas sp. (assembly GCF_963527515.1). Classification (NCBI taxonomy): domain Bacteria; kingdom Bacillati; phylum Actinomycetota; class Actinomycetes; order Micrococcales; family Cellulomonadaceae; genus Cellulomonas; species uncultured Cellulomonas sp. Next base: position 7,699 of record NZ_CAURTV010000036.1, read on the forward strand.
GACGGGCAGCTCGATGGTGACGTCCGGCAGCTCCTCCTCCACGTCCCCGCGGAAGTTGGCCACCGCCTCGCCGACCATGCGGATGTAGAGGTCGAAGCCGACGCCCTCGATGTGCCCTGACTGCTCGCCGCCCAGCAGGTTGCCGGCGCCGCGGATCTCCAGGTCCTTCATCGCGACCGCCATGCCGGCGCCGAGGTCGGTGTTGGCCGCGATGGTCTGCAGCCGGTCGTGGGCGGTCTCGGTGAGCGGCTTCTCCGGCGGGTAGAGGAAGTAGGAGTAGGCCCGCTCCCGCCCGCGGCCCACCCGCCCCCGCAGCTGGTGCAGCTGGGACAGGCCCAGCAGGTCGGCGCGCTCGAGGATGAGCGTGTTGGCGTTGGAGATGTCCAGACCGGTCTCGACGATGGTCGTGCAGACCAGGACGTCGAACCTCTTCTCCCAGAAGTCGACGATGACCTGCTCGAGCTGGTGCTCGTTCATCTTCCCGTGCGCCACGGCGACGCGGGCCTCGGGGACGAGCTGCATCAGGCGCGACGCGGTCTTCTCGATCGAGTCCACCTTGTTGTGCACGTAGAACACCTGGCCCTCGCGCAGCAGCTCGCGGCGGATGGCGGCCGTGATCTGCTTCTCGTCGTACGCGCCGACGAACGTCAGCACGGGGTGCCGCTCCTCCGGTGGGGTGGCCAGCGTCGACATCTCCCGGATGCCGGTCACCGCCATCTCGAGCGTGCGCGGGATCGGGGTGGCGCTCATGGCCAGCACGTCGACGTTGGTGCGCAGCGCCTTGAGCGTCTCCTTGTGCTCGACGCCGAACCGCTGCTCCTCGTCGATCACCACCAGGCCGAGGTCCTTGAACCGCACCTCCCCCGTGATCAGCCGGTGGGTCCCGATGACGACGTCGACCGTCCCGTCGGCCAGGCCGGCGACGACCTCCTTCGACTCCTTCGGCGTCTGGAACCGGCTCAGCGCCCGCACCGTCACCGGGAACGCGCTGTACCGCTCGGAGAACGTGTCGAGGTGCTGCTGCACCAGCAGCGTCGTCGGCACCAGGATCGCCACCTGCTTGCCGTCCTGCACCGCCTTGAACGCGGCCCGCACGGCGATCTCGGTCTTGCCGTAGCCGACGTCGCCGCAGACCAGCCGGTCCATCGGGATCGGCTTCTCCATGTCCGCCTTGACCTCGTCGATCGTGGCCGCCTGGTCGGGCGTCTCCACGTAGGCGAACGCGTCCTCGAGCTCGCGCTGCCACGGGGTGTCCGGGCCGAACGCGTGCCCGGCGGTCGCCATGCGCGCCGAGTACAGCCGGATCAGCTCCGCTGCGATCTCCTTGACGGCCTTCTTGGCGCGGCCCTTGGTCTTGGCCCAGTCGCCGCCGCCCATCTTGGACAGCGTCGGCGACTCCCCGCCCACGTACTTGGTGACCTGGTCCAGCTGGTCGCTGGGCACGTACAGACGGTCGCCCGGCTGACCACGCTTGCTGGAGGCGTACTCGATCACCAGGTACTCGCGGGTGGCGGCGTTGGACCCCGTGCCGATGGTCCGCTGGACCAGCTCCACGAAGCGCCCGACCCCGTGCTGCTCGTGCACCACGAAGTCGTGCGGGCGCAGCTGCAGGGGGTCGACCACGTTGCGACGCCGGCTCGGCATCCGGCGCATGTCCCGCGTCGACGTCCCCGCGCGGCCGGTGAGGTCCGCCTCCGAGAACACCGCGAGGCGCAGCTGCTCCGCGACGAAGCCCTGTCCGGCCGGGGCGGGCACGACGAGGACGACGCCACCCTCGGGCTCGTCGGTGATCGTGCCGACCAGCCGCGCCGGCACCTCCGCGGCCTTGAGCTGCTCGACCATCCGCTGCGCGGGTCCGTGCCCCTCGGTGGCGAGCACCAGACGCCAGCCCGCCTGCTGCAGCACGCGCACGTCGGCGACCGCGCGGGCGACCTCCCCGCGGTAGCGCTCGACGTCCCGCGCGGCGATCACCAGGGTCTCCGCGGTCGCCGCGACGTCGTCGGCCATGGCGCTCAGGTGGGGCGCCTCGTTGCGCGCGGCCGTGTGGCCGGTGCCGGTGGCGCCGTCGTAGAAGTCCTCGGGCCGCGCCGCCTCGGCGGCGTCGACGTCGAGGGAGAACGGCGACAGCGTCCACCAGCCGAGCCCGCGCACGGCCCCGAGCGCTCGGACCTCCGCGAACGAGGCGAAGCTCGCCGCCGACAGGTCCAGCGGCGTCGCGGCACCGGCCGCGGCGGACGTCCACGCGGCCTCGAGGAACTCCTGCGTGGTGGCCACCAGGTCGTGCGCCCGGCGCCGGACGCGCTCGGGGTCGACGAGCACGAGCAGGCTGTCGTCCGGCACCAGGTCGAGCACCGGGACCATGTGGTCGACCAGCGCGGGCGCCAGCGACTCCATGCCCTCGACCGCGATCCCCTGCGCCAGCTTGTCCAGCATGTCCACGGCGCCGGGCAGCTGCGCGACCAGCTCGGCTGCCCGCGCGCGCACGGCGTCGGTCAGCAGGATCTCCCGGCACGGCGGCGCCCAGACGCCGTGGTCGGCCACCTCGAGGCTGCGCTGGTCCGCCACCGAGAACCAGCGGATCTCCTCGACGTCCTCGCCCCACAGCTCGACGCGCAGCGGGTGGTCCTCGGTGGGCGGGAACACGTCGATGATCCCGCCGCGCACCGCGAACTCGCCGCGCTTCTCCACCATGTCCACGCGGGTGTACGCGGCCGCGACCAGCTTCTCCGCCAGGTCGGCCAGGTCCACCCGGTCCCCGGTGCCGATGGACACCGGCACCAGCTCCCCGAGCCCCTCGACCACCGGCTGCAGCAGCGCGCGCACGGGCAGCACCAGCACCCGGACCGGTCCCGCGTGCCCCTCGGTCTCCGGGTGCGCGAGCCGGCGGAAGACCGCGAGCCGCCGGGCCACCGTGTCGCTGCGCGGGGACAGCCGCTCGTGCGGGAGCGTCTCCCACGAGGGCAGCACCGCGACGGCGTCGGCCGGCAGGTAGCACCGCACGGCGGCAGCCAGCTCGTCCGCGTCCCGGCCGGTGGCGGTCACGACGACGAGCGGCCGGCCGGCCGCCATGGCGGCGAGCAGCGGCGGACGGACTCCCGCGGGACCCACCACGTCGAGCTCACCGCGGGAGCGGACGTTCTCCACCGCCGCGGCGGCGGCGGGGTCGGCGAGCAGGGCGGGCAGGAGGCCGGTGAGGTCCATGAGGTCCTTCGTCGTTCAGCGAGACACGCGCGGGCATGCCTGCGCGCAGGCGCAGGCAACGCGAAACGCCCCGATTCCAGAGGAGCCGGGGTGCGCGAGAAGTCTACGTCCGGCCGCTGACACGCACCGGCGCCGACGAGTCAGACGGCAGCGGCCTCGGGCTCGCGGCCCTCGCCCAGGAGCTCCAGCGCGCGGCGCAGCTGCGTGGACGACGTGTGCACGGTGTAGGGGAAGTAGACGACGCGGACGCCGACCTCGGCCATGGAGGCCTCGAGCGCCGCGCCCTGCGGGGTCCCGCGCCAGTCGTCGCCCTTGAAGATCACGTCGAACCGCACGTGGTCCCAGGCCTCGCGCTTGGATCCCCACACCTCGGCGACCGCCTCGTCGACGAGCGAGAGGGCCGAGACCACCTCGAGCCGCTCGGCCAGCGGGACCACCGGGTACCTGCCCTTGACGCGGGCCGCGTTCTCGTCGGAGACCACGCCGGCGACCAGCCGGTCACAGTGCAGGCGGGCGTGCCGCAGGATGTTGAGGTGCCCCACGTGGAAGAGGTCGTAGACCCCGGGCGCATAGCCGACGACCGTCATGTGCGTCCTTCCGCTCGACCCGACCGTGGTGCCGAGTCTAGGAAGCCGGGTCCGTATTGTCCGCTGTTCTCCGAAAAGTCACCCTCCGGGGGTGGCGTTCGGCTGAGCGGGCGAAATCTGCCGGGCGGTGGTAGTGAGATGTCCGCATTGGGGTACTTTCGACGTGCTCCCCGGTCCGGCGCTCCCGCCGTCCGCGCCCCCGAGACACCCTGAGGCAGGAGGATCAGCCGATGACGAGAACGGTGCGGATCCTCGGCACGCACGGTGTCCCCGCCGCCTACGGCGGGTTCGAGACCGCAGCCGAGAACGTCGCGCGCCACCTCGTCGACACCGGGTGGCGCGTCGTCGTGTACTGCCAGGAGCAGGGGTCCGGGCCGGTGCGGTACGACACGTGGGAGGGCATCGAGCGGGTGACCGTCCCCGAGCCCCGCGACGGCTGGCTGGGCACGTCCCGGTTCGACCTCAAGGTCGTCCGGCACGCCGCCCGCCACGGGGACCTGTGCCTGACGTTCGGCTACAACACGGCCGTCCTCAACACCTGGCACCGGCTGCGGGGCATCCCCACGGTGATCAACATGGACGGCATCGAGTGGTCCCGGGCGCGGTGGGGGCCGGTGCGCCAGGCCATCCTGTGGACCAACGAGCGGATCGGCTGCCTGGTCGGCGACGCCCTCATCGCCGACCACCCCGAGATCGCGGTCTACCTGCGCAAGCACGCCAAGGACAGCAAGATCGCCACCATCACATACGGCGCTCCCACCGTCGAGTCCGCGCCGACCGCCCCCGTCACCGACCGCGGCCTGGAGCCCGGCCGCTACCTGACGCTCGTCGCGCGTCCGATCCCGGAGAACTCCATCGTCGAGCTGCTGACCGCCTTCTCCCGCCGACCCCGCGGCATGCGCCTGGCCGTCCTGGGGGACGTCGGGCACGACGACCCGTACCACCAGGCGATCCGCGCCGCCGCCGGCGACGAGGTGGACCTGCTCGGGCCGGTGTACGACCCGGCGACCGTGACGGCGCTGCGCTTCCACAGCGCCGCCTACCTGCACGGGCACACGGTCGGGGGGACCAACCCGTCCCTCGTCGAGGCGATGGGCGCGGGCAACCCGGTGCTCGCCCACGACAACGAGTACAACCGGTGGACCGCGGGCGACGCGGCCCTGTTCTTCTCCACGGTCGACGACGCCGACGACGCGCTGACCCGCCTGCTGCAGGACGACGCGCTGCGCACCGCCCTGGCCGAGAACGCGCGGGCGCGGCACGCGGCGGAGTTCACCTGGGACCACGTGGCGGGCCAGTACGCGGAGCTGCTCGAGCGGCACCTGCGGGCCACGGGACGCGCACCGCAGCGTCGACAGGGGGTCGCGGCGTGATCCGCGTCGGCATCGTCGGTCTGGGCAAGATGGGCCTGTCCCACCTCGCCATGTTCAACGCGCACCCGGACGTGAGCGTCGTCGGTGTCTGCGACACGTCGTCCTACGTGCTGTCCGTGCTGGGCAAGAACACGGGCCTGACCACGTTCACCGACTACGACACGATGCTGGAGACGGCCGAGCTCGACGCGGTCGTCATCTGCACCCCGTCGGTCATGCACGGCGCGCAGGTGTCCGCCGCGCTGGACCGCGGCCTGCACGTGTTCTGCGAGAAGCCGTTCTGCCTGGACCCCGCCGAGTCCGACGCCCTGGCGCAGCGCGCCGAACGGCTCGGCCTGGTGACCCAGGTGGGGTACCACTACCGGTTCGTCGGAGCGTTCGAGGAGGTCCGCCGCCTGCTCGACGCGGGCGCCATCGGGACCGTCACGCACGTGCTGGCCGAGGCGTACGGCCCCGTCGTGCTCAAGCCCAAGGGTGGCACCTGGCGCAGCCAGCGGACCGAGGGCGGGGGGTGCCTCTACGACTACGCGGCACACCCTCTGAACCTGCTGACCTGGTACTTCGGGGTGCCCACGGGAGTCAGCGGGTCCGTGCTCGGACGCGTGTTCTCGCAGGAGACGGACGACGAGGTCACCTCCACGCTCCACCTGCCCGGCGGGGCGACCGCGAGCCTGAGCGTGAGCTGGAGCGACGACTCGCAGCGCAAGATGACCACCAAGCTCACCCTGTGGGGCACGCACGGCAGGATCTTCGTCGACCGCCAGGAGGTGCAGGTGTACCTGCGCGACACGGCCGAGGCGCCCTCGGGGTACCGGCACGGCTGGAACGTCCGGTACACCACCGACCTCACGGAACCCGTGTGGTTCTACGTGCGCGGCGAGGAGTACAGCAGCCAGGTCGACGCGTTCGTCCAGCGCGTCGTCACCGGCACGACCAAGGGCGAGAACACGTTCCGGTCGGCGGCCGACACCGACCTGGTGATCGCCGCGATCGTCGCCGACGCCGAGCGGGCACCGACCCCCGTGGGCGGCGCGTCGCCGGTCCAGAAGGCGCCACCGGCCCGTTCCGGGCTCCGTCGACTGCTCCCCCAGCGGTGAGCGCCATGGACCCGCTGCTGTTCGGCGACAACCAGTTCTTCGGCGTGAACCACATGTCGGAGGAGAAGGCGCGCGCCCAGGAGATCAAGTTCCAGGACCTCTCCGCGATCATGGGCGTGCTCGACGCGGCGTTCGACGAGGGCGTCACCACGTTCATGTGCACCACGCACGACCGGGTCGCCCAGATCGCGGACCTGGTGCGCGCCGACCCGGCCCGCGCCGCGGCGTCCACGTTCTACCCGTGCATGCCGTACGCCCACAAGTACGCCAACGCCATGGCCGAGGACGGGATGCTCGGCGCCATCAAGCGCTTCCTGCCGGACGAGGGGTTCCTCGACTCGGCGATGCGCGGCGGCAGGGCGCTGGCCCGCAAGGACGTCGAGAGCCTGATCACCCTGCTGGTCGACGCCGAGATGACCATGTTCCGCGGCCTGTCCACGCCGGTGATCTTCCTGCAGAACGTCGTCGTGGACCTGCTGCTCGGCCTGGGCTTCGACGACGCGTTCGCCATCTTCGCCCACCACGTCCGCAAGCGGTACGGCGCCGAGCCGGGGTTCATCACGATGAACCTGCCGATGCTCCTGGACGTCCTGGAGCGCGTGGGCGTCGAGAACCCCATCGTCTGCTCGAGCATCAACAAGCTGGGCTTCCGGATGTCCGGCGGCATCGCCGAGTACGAGCGGGTGCTCAAGGAGAAGACGTTCCGGCCCATCGCGATGTCCGTGCTGGCGTCCGGCGCCATCCCGCCGCGCGAGGCCCTCGAGTGGGTCTGCGGCCTGCCGAACGTCGAGTCGATCGTGTTCGGCGCGTCGAGCCGGACCAACATCCGCTCCACCCGCCAGCTCGTCGACGAGCTCTGGGCCGACCGGGGCTGACGTGCGCGTCCTGGTCGACGGCTACTGGTGGGCCGAGGGTCCGCTGTCCAACCGGCAGGTCCAGCGGGAGATCGTCCGGCACTGGGTGGACCTGTTCGACGACGAGCTCACGATGGTGGTGCCGCACAAGGCGCTCGACGGCATCGACGCTCCCCGGGGCGTGCGCTGCGTCGGCACGCGGCTGTGGCCGCACGGCGTGGCGTCGGTGGTCGACTACCCGCGGATCGCACGGCGCGTCGGCGCGGACGTGAGCGTGGTGCACAACTTCACGCCGTGGACGGGTCGCAGCGCGGTGTTCGTGCACGACGTCATGTTCCAGACCAACCCGGAGTGGTTCACCCTGCCCGAGCGCGCCTACCTGCGGCTGGTGCCGTGGACGCTGCGCCGGGCGGACGTCGTCGCCACGAGCTCGCACCACGAGGCCGAGCGCATCGCGGCGCACAACCGGGGCATCGCGCCCGTCGTCCCCATCGGGCTCGCGGTCGGCACCGAGCTGGCCACCGCCCGGCCGACGCGGCCCGCCGGGGTGGACGTCGAGGAGTTCGTCCTCAGCGTCGGCCGGCTGAACGTGCGCAAGAACCTGGGCCGACTTTTCACGGCCGCCGCCCGGTCCGGGGTGATCACGCCGACGCGCCCGCTCCTGGTGGTCGGGGAGCCGGAGGGCGCCCGCGCCGACCTCGGGCCGGACGTGCGGGACGCCGTGACGTCCGGCGCGATCCGCTTCCTCGGCCGCGTCGACGACGGCGAGCTCGCGTGGCTCTACGGCCACGCCGACCTGTTCGTGTACCTGTCCCTCGACGAGGGCTTCGGGCTGCCGCCGGTGGAGGCGCTCTCGTTCGGCTGCCCGGCGCTGGTCTCGGACATCCCGGTGATGCGCGAGAACCTCGGCGCGAGCTCCGCCTACGTGGACCCGCTCGACGTCGACGCCATCGCGGCCGCGCTCCAGGCGCCGCCCGTCGCGCCGACGTTCGCCGCGCCCGACTGGGCGGACGTCACACGACGGCTGCGGGCCGCCGTCGTGTCAGCCCTTGCTCCGCAGCTCGCGTGACCAGCGGCGCAGACCGACCACCAGGAACGCGACGTTGGCCAGCAGGAACAGCACGTAGACGGGCGCGAACACCGCCGGCAGGCCGACCAGGAGGAAGGCCACGCAGAGCAGCCCGTAGTCGTTGGGCAGGGTCAGCAGCGAGGCCATGACGGGCGCCTTGGCGGCGATCGCCTCGGCCGACGTGGACGTCGGTCGGCCCCCGTACAGCCGGCGCAGCTGGTCGGTGAGCGTCATGGCGAAGAAGAACACCGTCGACACGACCGCGAAGACCAGGGGCACCAGCAGGAGCGTGTCCCCGTCCCAGGGCCCCACGCGCTCGCCCTCGAACCGGAACCACGCCACCAGCACCGCCAGGTGCACCGACACGTTCTTGGCCGAGTCGACCACGTGGTCGAGCCACTCGCCGCGCGGCGAGCCACCGCCGCGCAGCCGGGCCAGCTGCCCGTCCGCCGAGTCGAACGCGTAGCCGAGGACGAGCGCCACCGAGACCACCACGCCGACCCACAGGACCGGCGGGACGGCGACCAGGAACCCGAGGCCGACCAGCGTGAGGCACGCGCTCACGCCCGTGACCTGGTCCGGCGTCATGCCGCGCAGGTACGCCGCGGCGGCGATCCGCCGCCCGAGCGGGCGGTTCACCCACCGGGAGTAGGCGGGCGCGTTGCGCGACGCCTTCTGCGCGGCCGCCAGCCGGGCCACGACGGCCCGGTAGGTGGGCGCCTGCTCGTGCGCGTCGACCTCGTCCACGTGACCCCCCGTCACGGCACCGCCGTGATCCTGTAGTTGTCGACCCGCACCACGACGGGTGCGTTCGACGCCGACGAGGACAGGATGGCAGCCAGACCGGTGTGTCCGGCAGCCTGCAGCTCGGGCGTCGCGTCGGTGGCCTGCACCAGCCACGCCGCGGGCTCGGCCTGCGCCGCGTTCCACACCTTGGCGCGCAGGGTGGTGGGCGACGTGCCCACCACCTCGAACGCCGTGGCCAGGACCGTGCCGGTGGTGTACGTGACCCCGGTCGCCGTGACCGCGGCCGAGACGGCCGTCTCCGTGCCGCCGGCGTTGGTCCGGTAGAGCCGGGCCGAGACGCCGCCGCCGGACGACAGCGCGATCTTCAGGCGGTAGTCGCCGGCGCCGTCGATGATGCGGCCGCGGGCCAGGAACCAGCCCCCGGACCCGGCGGGCCGCTTGTCCAGGGAGAACGTGACCTGCTCGCGCACCGAGGTGCTGGAGACGCCGGTCAGTCGCGCGCTGACGACGCTGCTCGCCGCGGCCAGCCGCATCGAGCCGGCACCGGAGCCCACGCTCGTCGCACCCGCCGTCGCCGACCACGCGCCGCCGGTGTCGGCGGTGCCGAAGCCGTCGGCGACCGTGCGCTCGAACGTGTCGGCGGCGAGGACGACCGGGCCCGGAGGCGCGACCACGCTCACCGAGGTGGTCTCGGTGTCGGTCCCGCCCCGGTTGTCGCTCACCGTGAGGGTGATCGGGTACGTGCCGGTGGCCACGTACTGGTGCGTGGCCGTGACGCCGGTGGCGGTCCCGCCGTCGCCGAACGTCCACTGGTACGTGCTGATCGTCCCGTCGGGGTCCGTGGAGCCCGCACCGGAGACCGAGACGCCGAGCGCCGGCGGGCCGGAGACGGCGATCGCCGCGGACGGCAGCTGGTTCGGCGCGGTGACGACCGCACTGCCGGACGCCTGCGCGGTCCCGCCGTCGTCGTCGGTCACCGTGACCGTGATCGGGTAGGTGCCCGCCGCCGCGTACGGGTGCGAGGTCACGGGCGTCGTGGTGGTCGTGGTGTGGCCGTCGCCCCAGCTCCACGAGTACCCGACGATCGTGCCGTCGAGGTCGCTCGAGCCGGACGCGTCGGCCGCCACGGTCAGCTCACCGCCGGACACCGACAGCTGGGCCTGCGGGGGCAGGTTCGAGGCCGACCCCGTGGTGCCGATGCTGTGGTGGCGCGCGATCTCGAGCTGGTCGAGCTGGCGCCCGTAGACCGAGACCTCGTCGATGCTGCCGACGAAGCTCTCGCCCGCCGCGTTCGGCCACCCCGCCAGGGTGTCCCCGCCGATCCGCCAGTAGCCGTTGGCCAGGTGCCGCGCGAACGTCACGTCGGCGTCGCTGGCCACCAGGGCACCGTCGACGTACAGCTCCATGCCGCGGATGCCGACGCTGGCGACCACCTGGTGCCACTCGTCGTCGTTGTACGCCGCCGGGGAGGTGATCGTCCGGACCGCGTTCGCGAACACTCCGAGGGTCAACCGCCCGTCGGCGCCCAGGTAGACGTGCCGGTCGACCGTGGTGCTGTTGGTGGTGCCGGAGGTCGAGCCGAAGCCGACGATCTTGCCGCCCGCGCTCGACCCGGTCCGGAACCACGCCTCGACGGAGAACCGCAGCGGAGCGGCGACCCGGCGGGTGGAGTACACCCGCGAGGTGCCGTCGCCGGAGAACACCATCGCGTCGTCGCCGTCGCCCACCAGGGCGCCCGGCTCCCCGCGGTCGACGCCGCTGCCCACGGTCGCGGGACCGTAGCTGGTGGTGTCGACCGCACTGCCGCCGGAGTCTCCCAGGCGCCAGTACCCGCCGGGGTTGTCGCCCATCACCGCCGTGGCGTACGTGCCCAGCGGTCCGGCGGCGCTGCCCGTGGTCGTGACCGTCACCGTCGGCGACGTCACGGAGTTGCCCGAGTCGTCGACGGCGACCACGCGGTACGTGTAGGTGGTGTTGTTGGACAGCCCGGTGTCGGTGAACGAGAGCCGCGGCAGGTCCCAGAACCGGGACTCGCGCGACACCTCGTACACGGGGGTCGTCGAGCTGCCCCGCAGGACCCGGTACTCGAGGACCTCGTCGTCGCGGTCCCAGTTGGCCGGCCAGGAGACCTGGACGTTGCCGGTGGCCGTCGCGATCGCGGTGGGCTGCAGCGCGGTCCCCGACAGGGACGGGCCGATGGCGTCGGGGGCGATCGCGGACGTCGCGAACCGCACGAGCCCCTGCTGCGGCACGCCGTTGACGCCCAGGAACTCCCCACCGTAGACGACGTAGGTCCCGTTGCCGGTGACGTGCCAGGTCGCCTGGCTGGTGCCCGTGAACGTGCCGCGCTGGAACGTCGGCCAGAAGGTCCGCAGCTCCGGCGCGCCCTGACCCTCCAGCGAGTAGTAGCCGGCCTGCGTGTTGGGCTGCACCTCGCCGAAGGTCGCCTTGGACACGGCCGCGGCGTACTGGTGCCGGCGCGGGTTGATCTCGGGGAACCCGCCGAAGTTGCCGCAGTTGTGCGGGTGGCCCGCGAGGTAGACGTGGTCCTGGCCGGGGTTGGCGAACACCGAGTACGAGTCGCCGTGGCAGTCGTCCACCCACGCGAGGTCGGCCGTGACGGCGTCCGCCGCGAACATGCCCTCGAGGTTGCCCTCGCTCTCCGGGTCGGCGATCAGGCCGAAGCCCGTGCCGTAGACCAGGGTGCCGTCCGTGTCGAGGCTGGTGATCCCGGCGGAGTACCCGTACACGAACACGTCCGGGTTCACCGTCCAGGCCGTCGTGGCTCCGTTGGAGGTGGCGGCCGCACCGATGCCCTGCCGCGCGACGCCGTTGATCGCGTCGAACCGCCCACCGATGTACAGCTGCGAGCCGTTGGGGCTGAGCGCGATCGCGTCCACCTGGCGGGGCTGGACCGAGACGCGCCAGGTGGTGATGGCGCCGGTCGCGGCGGCGAACGCCGCGACGCGGGGCCGGGACTGGCCGGCGACCGTGTTGAAGTTGCCGCCGATGTACACCGTCGACGCCGTCGCCACGATCGAGCGCACTGCCGCGTTCGCGCCGCCGGTCCAGCCGGAGACGAGGGCGCCGGTCGTGGCGTTGAGCACCGCGAACCGGTTGCGCGCCGAGCCGTTCACCCGCGTGAAGTTGCCGCCGACGTAGAGCCTGGAGCCGTCCGGGGACGCCTCGATGGCGTAGGCCGGACCGTCGAGCGTGGGCGCCCAGGTGGTGACCAGTGCGCCGGTGGTGAGGTTGTACGCGAGCAGGTTGGCGCGGGGCGTGGTGTCGACGCCCGCCGCGGAGCCGGCCGGACGCGCGGTGGCGAACTCGCCGGCCACGTAGACGGTGTTGCCGACGATCGTCTGCGACCACACGACGCCGTCGATCTGCACCGTCGGCAGCGCGTCGGCCGTGACGGTCGGGTCCGCCCAGACCTGCGGCGCCGCGGTGGCGGCGGTGGGCACGGTCACGAGCCCCACGACCACCAGGGCGGCGGCTGCCGCTGCCCCGACTGCCCGGCGCCACCACGGTCGCTGTGCTGCTCGCATCGTTCTCTCCTTCGGTGGCCGCGCCGTGACGCGGCCGTCAGATCACGAGACGGTCGTGACGGTGTAGTCGTCGAACCGCACGGTCACAGGGACGTTCGTCGAGGTGCTGGACAGGATCGCGGCGAGCCCGGTGTACCCGGGTGCCTGCAGTGCGGCCGTCGTGTCGGTCGCGGTGGTCAGCCAGGTGGTCGGCTCTGTCCCGGTGGCGGGCCAGACCTTCGCCCGGATCGTCGTCGGCGACGTGCCCACGACCTCGATCGCGGCCTTGAGCTGGGTGCCGGCCGCGTAGCTCACGCCCGTGGCCGTCACCGAGCTCGCGATCGCCGTCTCCGTGCCGGCCGCGTTGGTGCGGAACAGCCGTGCGGAGACGCTGCCGCCGGACGACAGGGCGAGCTTGAGCCGGTAGTCGCCGGCCCCGTCGATCACGCGGCCGCGCAGCAGCACCCACCCGCCGGAGCCGGAGGGCCGCTTGTCCAGCGAGAACGTCACGGTCTCACGGTGCGACGCGCTGGCCACCCCGGGGAGCCGGGCGCTCGCCGTGCCGCCCGCGGCAGCGAGCGCCATGACGCCCGTGCCCGAGCCGACGCTGGTGGCGGAGGCCGTGGACACCCACGCGCCGCCGACGTCCGCGGTGCCGAACGCGCCGGCGACCGTGCGCTCGAACGTGTCGCTGGCCAGCGGCGGGGGCGGCGGCGGGACGTGCACCGTCGGGGCGTCGCCGGGCAGGCCGCCCCAGAAGGCGAGCGAGGCCGCGCCGACGTCGGTGTTGTCGAGGTAGGCGCCCCGCACAGGGTCGGTGCCCGTGGCCTTGGCCGCGAACGCCGCCGAGCCGACGCCCGTGGCGTAGAAGGGGACCAGCTGGTTCGAGTGGTTGACGGTGTTCCACTGGACGGCCGGCGCGGTGCCCGCGGTGCCCACGATGGGGTTGCGGACCGGGTTGGAGCCCGGGCCCCACAGGTAGCCGGTCTCGTGGTCGGCGGTGACGATCACGAGCGTCTCGTCCCAGCTCGAGCTCGTCTCCACCCAGTCGACGACCGCCTGGACGGCGTCGTTGAATTCGACCTGCTCCTCCACGACGCCCGCGGTGTTGTTCTCGTGCGCCGCGGAGTCGATCGCGCCGCCCTCGATCATCACGAAGAAGCCGTCCGGGTCGTCGTCCAGCACGTTCAGCGCGGCCCTGCTCATCTGCACCAGGCTCGGCACGCCCTGGTTGCGGGGGGTGCTGAACGGCACGCTCGTCGCGACCAGCCCTGACCGCGAGGCCTGCAGGGTGGTGAACGCGTGCGGCACGCCGAACACCTGCTCCGGCGTCTCGCCCGTGGCCAGGGCGTCGAACTCCTCGACCGTGTCCACGAAGGTGTACGGGGTCTGGCCGGTGGTCAGGTCCTCCCAGGTGGACTGGCTGATGTACGTGTAGTCGGGCGTCGCGCGCAGCGCCGCGTCGTTGTCGTAGAGCGGGTTGCCGGTGCCGAACACCACGTTGGCGTTCGAGGCCACGAGGTCGTCGGCGATCGCGGTGTAGCTGCCGCGGTCTGCCTCGTGCGCGAGGTAGCCGGCCGGGGTCGCGTCGGACAGGTACTTCGTCGTGACGACGCCCGTGGCCTTGCCGACGTCCTGCGCGAGCGAGGCGATGCTGCGGATGTCCTTGCCGGTGGCGTCCTTGCCGATGACCTCGTTGTTCGTCTTGAGGCCGGAGGACAGCGCCGTGGCCGCCGCCGCCGAGTCCGTCGGACCCGTGAGCGGCTGCGTGAACGAGGACCAGTTCCCCGACGGGCTGTAGGAGCCGCCGGAGGGGAAGGTGGACAGGCCCGCCTGCACCGCGAAGTACTGGTACGGCTGCGTGGCGCCCTGGCCGCCGATCTTGGTCAGGTTCGGGCCGTTGGTGATCTTCTGCTGGTACAGCGTCTTGCCGGACTGGAACACGCTGCCGAGGTCGACGGTGTTGTAGCCCATGCCGTCGCCGACGAGCGTGATGATGTTCTTCGGGGTGCCCGTCTGCGCGGCGGGCAGGGTCGGCGTCGGGTCGTCCGGCGGGATCTGGGTCTCCGGCGGTGCGGCCGTCCCCACGGACAGGACGGTGTAGTCGTCGGTGCGGAACGCGACGGGCGCGTTGGTGGCCGTGCTGGACAGCAGGTAGGCCAGCCCGGTGTGCCCGGACTCCTGCAGGCCCGCCGTCGAGTCGGTCGCGGTGAGCTGCCAGTCGGCCGGCTCCGTGCCGATCCAGACCTTGGCGCTCAGGGTGGTTGGGGTGCCGCCGCTGACCTTCAGCGCGGTCCTGACCACGGAGCCCGCCGAGTAGGTGAGACCGGCGACGGTGGCCGCGGGGGTCACGACCGTCTCGGTGCCACCGGCGTTGGTCCGCACGAAGGCCGCGGTCACCGTGCCGTTGGACTTGAGGTTGACCTTCAACCGGTACTCGCCCGCCGGGGTGATCCGGCCGCGGGACAGGATCCAGCCGCCTGAGCCTGCCGGCCGCTTGTCCACCGTGGTGGAGAACCGGGTGATCTGGTCGGTGCCGCTGACGCCCGTGAGCCGCCCGCTGAACGACCCGTTCGCGGCCGCGATGGTGGACACGCCCTGCGTGCCCGACACCGACCCGGCGCCGGCCGTCGTCGTCCACGCGCCACCCTGGTCGGCGCTGCCCCAGCCGGGTGAGACGGTGCGCGTGAAGGTGTCGTTGGCGACGATGACGTCCACCACCGGGGCGATGATCGTCAGCGGCGCCGTGGTGGTCGAGGCCACCCCGTCGTCGTCGGTGACCGTGAGCGAGACCGTGTAGATGCCGCTGCCGCCGTAGGCGTGGGCCACCGTGTGGCCGCTGCCCGTGGTGCCGTCCCCGAAGTTCCACTGGTACGACTCGATGGTGCCGTCGGGGTCGCTGGAGGCCGTGGCGTCCAGGAGCCCGGTCAGGCCCGTCGAGCTGGAGGTGATGACCGGCGTCGGCCCCACGTTCGGGTTGGCGACGACCACCTGGTGCACGAGCGAGCTCGCGGTGCCGTCGTCGTCCGTGACGGTCAGCGTGACGTCGTACGTGCCGCCCGTGGCGTACGTGTGCGACGACGTGGCGCCGGTCGAGGTGCCGCCGTCGCCCCAGGCCCAGTCGTAGGACGCGATCGTGCCGTCGAGGTCGTCCGAGGCGGACGCGTCCGACGTCGCGGACAGCTCTCCCCCGGTCACCGTGAACTTGGCCCGCGGCGGCAGGTTCGGGATGACCCCCGTCGCGCCCAGGCCCTGGTGCCGCACCACGTCGACCAGGTCGAGCTGGCGGCCGTACACGGAGACGTCGTCGATGGTGCCGTTGAAGGAGGTGGCGCCGGCGTTGGGCCAGCTGCCCAGGCTGTCGCCACCGATGCGCCAGTACCCGTCGTAGGCCTGGCCGAAGGTGACGTCGGGGTTGGTCGCCACGAGGGCGCCGTCGAGGTACAGCTCCATGCCGCGGTCGCCGACGCTCGCCATCACCTGGTGCCAGGCGCCGTCGTTGTACGCCGCCGGCGACGTGATGGCCCGCGCCGTGCTGGGGTAGACGCCGAAGCTCACGCGCCCGTCCGCGCCCAGGTACACGTGCCGGTCGTAGCTGCTGCTGTCGGTGGTCCCCGAGGTGGAGCCGAAGCCGACGATCTTGCCACCGCTGGTGGAGGTGGTCCTGAACCACGCCTCGACCGTGAAGTGCATCGGCCCCGGCACCCGCACGGTGCTGTACGCCCGCGAGGTGCCCGCGCCGGTGAAGGCCATGGCGCGGTTGGTGTCCCCGAAGATGGCCCCGGTCTGGTTGCGGGTGACGCTGTTGCCGACGTTCGCGCTCGAGTACGCGCTCCAGTCCAGGGCGGGTCCGGAGGTCTCGCTGAGACGCCAGAAGCCGGCGGGGTTGTCGCCCAGCACGGCGGCCGCGTAGGCACCCAGGGCGCCGGCGGACGCGCCGGTCGTCGTCGCGGTCACGTTCGGCGACGTCACCTCGTTCCCGGCGGCGTCGACCGCGACGACCTTGTACGTGTACGAGGTGCTGTTGGCCAGTCCGGAGTCGGTGAAGGACATCCGCGACCGGTCCCAGAACCGGGACGGGCGCGTGGTCGTGTACACGGGGGTGGCTCCGTTGTTGCGGAAGACCTGGTAGGTCAGCTCGCCGTCGTCCTTGTCCCAGTTGGCGGGCCAGGACACCTGCATGGTGCCCGTGGCGCGCGAGGCTGCCGTCGGCTGCGTGGCGGAGCCGGACAGCACCGGGCCCTGGTCGTTGGGGGCGACGTCGGGCGTCGCGAAGCGCACGAGACCCTGCTGCTCGACGCCGTTCACGCGCAGGAACTCGCCGCCGTAGACGACGTACTCGTCCGCACCGGTCACGCTCCAGGTCGCCTGGCCCAGACCCGTGAACGTGCCCTCCGTGAAGGTCGGCCAGAAGGTGCGCTGCGCCGGGGCCGGGAAGCCCTGCATGTCGTAGTAGCCGCCCTGCGAGTTCGGCTGGATCTTGCCGACGGGCGACTTGGTGAACGCGACGCCGTACTGGTGCCGGCGCGGGCTGACCTCGGGGAAGCCACCGAAGTTGGAGCAGTGGTGCGGGTGGCCCGCGATGTACACGTGGTCCTTGCCGGGGTTGGCGTACACCGAGTAGGTGTCGCCGTGGCAGTCCTCGACCCACGCCAGGTCCGCGGTCACGGGGTCCGCCGCGAACATGCCCTCGAGGTTGGTGTCGCTCTCGGGGTCGGTGAGGAACCCGAACCCGGTGCCGTACACGAGGTTGCCGTCGGTGGCCAGGCTCATGATCCCCGCGGAGTACCCGTACGCGAAGATCTCGGGGTTGACGGTCCACGGCGTGAGGGCGGCGGTGGAGGTCGACACCGCGCCGATGCCCTGCCGCGCGACGCCGTTGATCATGTCGAAGCGCCCGCCGATGTACAGGGTCGAGGCGTCCTGGCTGAGCAGGATGGTGTCCACCTGGCGCGGCTGCACCGAGACGCGCCAGGTCGTCAGCGCGGCGGTCGTGGTGTCGAACGCTGCCACGCGGGGACGCGACTGGCCGGCGACGGTGTTGAAGTTGCCGGCGATGTAGACGGTCGTCGCGGTCGCCACGATCGAGCGGACGGCGGCGTTGGCGCCCCCGGTGAACGCGGTCACCAGCGCGCCCGTGGTGGCGTCCAGCACGGCGAACCGGTTGCGGGCGACCCCGTTGACGGACGTGAAGTCGCCGCCGACGTAGATGCGCGTCCCGTCGGGGGACGCGGCGACCGAGTAGGCGGGACCGTTGAGCACGGGCGCCCACCCGGTGAGGAGCTCCCCCGTCGTGACGTCGTACGCCAGCAGGTGGGAGCGCGGGGTCGTCTGCTCCCCCGCCGCGGCGCCGGCGGGCCGCGCGGTGGTGAAGTCACCGGCGACGTAGACCGTGGTACCCACGACGATCTGCGCCCACGCGACACCGTCGATCTGCACGGTGGGCAGCCCGTCGGCCGTGACCGTCGGGTCGACCGCACCGCTGGAGGACGGCACCGGGTCGTCCGCCGACGCGGGCGTCGCGAACCCGAACAGGGCGAGCGCCGCGACGACCGCCGCGGCGACGAGGGCACGCACCGGGCGGGCGCGATCCGGGGCGGGGGTCATCTGGGGCTCCTCACGGGGCGATCTCGCCCTCGAACGACGCAGCAGGAACTGCTGCGTCGTGGCTGACCGTGACCTTGACCGGGCCCCCCTCGGTCGGTGCACGGAAGACATAGGTGGCGTCGGCGGACTCACCCGGCGCGAGCACGCCCGCGTACCCCTGGACGTGCGGGTCGCTGGCCAGCTCCACGCTCGGGACGCCCGAGGACGAGTAGACGTTGACGACGACGAAGTTCAGGTCGAGCGGAGCCCCGGTGTCGTTACGGATGGTCATCGCGACCGCGAGCGCCGGCCCGGACCGCTCGCCGATGGCGCGGCCCACCCCGTCGATCCGGGTGATCCCGGTCAGGCTGACGACGGCCTTGTCGCCGGGGTCGGCCGGCTGGTCGAGCGGCACGGGCGGCGCCTCGGCGAAGTCCTCGACGCGCACCACGGTGTCGTCGGCCGGGTCCGACCCCTCCGCGGGCCCGGCCGTCGGAGCCGCAGCGGCGTCGTCAGGTGCGGCGGCGTCCGCCGTGGGGTCGGTCGAGGCGGTCGCGCCCGGGTCGGACGCCACGACGCTGGTGCTGGGGCTGGGCCCGAAGGCCCCCGGAGCACGGTCGTCGCCGCGGTTGGCCGCGATCCCGAACGCGGCCCCGCCGAGCAGCACGACAGCCGCTGCCGAGCCCGCCACCCACTGGAGCGTCCGCCGCTGCATGTCCCCACCCGATCGCACAGGGCCTCCTCCAGCGGGGGGCTCTCCGGGCGAGAATACGAGCGATATCTGGACAGACCACCATATTCCTGCACCTTTCACCCGACGCGAACGGGTGATCTCCTCAGCGCAGTGCGCACGTCGCCAGGACGCCCGCGCGGAGCGCAGATGCGCAGGTCAGAGCGATGGCGGCGCCAGTGATACCGCCCGTGACCGCGCCCAGCGGGACCACCAGCACCGTGACCACCGCGGACGCCACACCGACCACCGCGACCAGGTGCTCCCGTGACTGGCCCTGGAGCAGGGCAGCCAGCACCGCGGAGACGGCGAAGAACGGCAGCCCCGCCAGGGTCCACGCCAGCACCGGCCCGCTGCCTGCGTACGTGGGACCCATCAGGAAGGTGACGATCTGCTCCCCGACCACCATGAACGGCACCAGGACCAGCCCGCCCGCGAGCAGCGCTCCCACCAGCCGGACCGCGAGCCGTCGCGCGGCCGGGGGCTCGAGCCGCGCGGACCGCGGCGCCACGACGGCGGCGAGCGACTGCGGCACCAGCAGGAGCGGCTGGACCAGCTTCACCGCGGCGGCGTACAGGCCGGCGGCCGCGGGCGTCAGCACAGCGGCGACCAGGGGCACGTCGAGCGTGCGCGCCTGGCCGGCCACGTTCGCGACGAGGAACGGCCAGCCCCGGCGTGCGAGGTCCTTCGCCGGCACCGCCGACGCCGATCCGGGCAGGTCCCGCACCCGTCGGCGCACGTGCACCTGCCCCGCGACGGCCCCGAGCAGCAGCCCCGCCGTGTAGGCCAGCACCGGGTCGAGCCCGCCGGCCAGCGCGACCAGCAGCACCGCGAGGCTGACCGAGCGGCGCAGCACCATCGAGACCGCGGCGGTCCGCGCGTCGCCGTCGGCGATCGGGACGCCGAGCACCGTGTCGACGTTGCGCTCCAGGCCGAGCGACAGGCAGATCAGCGCGACGGCGAGCGGCGCCCCTGTCTCGACCGCCCACCACGCCGTGACCGCCAGCAGCACCGGCGTGGTCAGCGCGGTGCTCGCGGCGTTCAGCCGCAGACCCGCCTGGACGTCGTCGTCGGCACCGAGAGCCCGCGCCCGCGGCACGAAGGCCGCCATCCCGAACCCCGTGACCACCAGCAGGAAGCCCACGAGGGCGATCACGGAGGCCACCGCGCCGAACGACGAGGCGGGCACCGAGCGCGCCAGCACGATCAGCGCGAGCGCCTGCAGCCCGCTGCCCAGCCCGCGGGAGACGAGGATGCCCAGGAACTGGGCCCTCACCCGGCTGCCCTCGGGCCCGGGAGCGTCACGAGGAGCCGGGGGCGCGACATGGCGGCGAACGTAGCACCCGCTTTTCACCATCGACCCCGTCACGGACGGCACGTAGCCTCGTCGCGTGACGACCCCCGCCCTGAGCAGCCTGGTCGTCTCCGCGCGCACGGCGGTCGCGGACCGGACCGTGCCGTTCGTCGTCGTCGGCCTCACCGCGGCCCTGGTGGCGTTCGGGTGGCTGTCCGGGCTGCCGTCGATAGTCCTGGTCGCGGTCTCGACGCTGCCGCTGGTCATCGTCTTCGGCTACCGCGTCGCGCTCGTCGCCCTGTCCGTGGTGCTCGTCCTGCGCGCGCTCGTCGACGACCTCGGCGGGCAGACGATCACCGCAGGGGTCGCCGCGGCGGTCATCGGGCTGTCGGTGTTCGTGCTCGTGCGCGCGCCCGGCTGGCCCGCCCGGGTCCTGGCCATCGCGCTCGCGCTGTTCGCGTCGGCCGGGGCCGGGGCGGCCACCTACGGGGCGGTGGCCACGTACGGCGAGGCCGTCCGGGTCCTGTCGCTGGTCGCGGTCGCCGTCATCACGATCAACGCACCCGGGACCGTGACGTTCGGCCGCGTCACCGGCGTCGTGCAGCTGGTCGGGATCATCCCGGCGCTGGTCGCCCTGCTGCAGTTCGCCACCGGGACGGGCACGGCCAGCGCCGGCGTGCTGCGGTCCACCGGCACGCTGGCGCAGGCCAACTCCGCGGCGGCGCTCTTCGCGGTGTGCACCATCGTCACGTTCGCGCGGCTGCTGGCCGGTGGCCGGCACCGGGCCCGCGACGCCGCCCTGCTGGTCGTCTTCCTCGTCGTGCAGGTCACCACCGCCAGCGTGGGCGGGTTCCTCACCGTGCTGGTGATGATGATCGTGTACCTGCTGGTCGAGGCCGGGCGCCGCATGCACCGCGTGGTCCTGGGCCTGCTCGCCGTCGTCGTGACGGTCGTCGCGGCGATCAACTCCCAGATCGGTGCCACGCGGTTCTCCGAGTTCTCCGGCGGCACGGAGGACACCTCCCTGGGCTGGCGGTACCAGGCGTGGGCCAAGGTGCTGGCGGCGTGGCACGAGCACCCGGTCTTCGGCAACGGCCTGGGCGCCACCACGAGCGGCATCATCCTCAAGTCCATCCCGCACAACGAGTACGTGCGGATGCTCGCCGAGGTGGGCGTGGTGGGCCTGACCGTGCTCTCGCTGCTGGCCCTCTGGTACGCGGTGGCGATGCTCCGGCGGCTGCTCGCCGGCAGCCCCCGCAGCGTGTGCGCGCTCGGCCTCGCCGTCCTGGTCGGCACCATGGTCAACGCCATCGCGGCGAACACGATGCTCTACACCGTCGCCTTCATGACCACCGTGTACGTTCTGTCGGCATGCTGGCGGATCGCACGAGAGACACCCCCACCGGACCCGGTACCGCAGGTCGAACCGGCTCTGGCACGGGCGGCCCTGCGGTGACCGCGCGCGTCCGCGTGCTCGAGGTGCTGGAGCCGCCGGACGGCACCACCCGCTACGCCGACCAGCTGGTGGACCACCTGCCGGGGTCGGTCGAGATCGTCTGGTTCACCTGGCGGCGGGCGCTCACCGAGCGGTACGACGTGCTGCACGTGCACTGGCCCGAGTGGCTGGTGCGGACGCGGCCCTCGACGCTCCCCCGCCGGCTGGCCACGCGGCTGGCGTTCGTCGCGCTCCTGCTCCGCCTGCGCCTGACCCGCACGGCGATCGTGCGCACCGAGCACAACCCGGAGCCGCACGAGCCGGGCGGCCGCACCGAGCGCGCGCTCCTGCGCTGGCTCGACCGGCGGACCACCCTGCGCGTGCACCTCAACCCGGTCCCCGAAGGGCCGCATGACGTCGTCATCCCGCTGGGGCACTACCGCGAGCAGCTGGGCGTCCACCCGGTCTCCGCGCGGGTGCCCGGGCTGCTCGTGTACTTCGGCAAGATCCGCGACTACAAGGGCGTCGACCTGCTGCTCGACGCGTTCACCGCAGTGCGGCCCGAGCTCACGCTGCGCGTCGTCGGCCACCCGCAGACGCCGCAGTGGCGAGCCCTGGTCGAGGAGGCCGCGCGGCAGGACCCCCGCATCGGGCACGTGCTGGAGTTCGTCGCCGACGACACCCTCGTCGCGGAGGTCACCGCGGCCGAGCTCGCCGTGCTGCCGTACCGCGACCTGCACAACTCGGCCGTCGTCCTGGTGGCGCTCTCGCTGGACACCCCGGTCCTCGTGCCGTCGACCCCGGTGACCCGGGCGATCAGCGAGGAGGTGGGCCCCGGCTGGGTGCACTTCTTCGAGGGGACGCTGGACACCGCCGACGTGCACCGCGCGGTCGACGCCCTGCGCGGTGCACCGCCCGCCGGCCGCCCGCGGATGGACGCCCGCGGATGGGACGTCATCGGCGCGTCGTACGCCCGGGCGTTCGAGGCCGCGGGGCGCCCCGCGTCTCACCCCGGTGCCGCCACGAATCACCCGGAGAGCGTCGAGATCGCTCGGTAGAGTGGGCGGACGTCACGGGGGGATCTCCGCCGCGCGGGTCTGCCGCAGACGACGTCGAGGAATCCGAGGGCCACTGTGGAGCTTCGTCAGCTGATCGCGCTCATGCGCCGCCACTGGCCCAGCGTCGTCATCCTGACGGTCCTGGGCGCGCTGGCCGGGCTGGGCCTGTCCCTGGCGACACCCAAGGAGTACAGCGCGCAGAACCAGGTCCTCATCACCGTCCAGGTGGGTGACTCGATCGGGGACCTCAACCAGGGCACGTCCTACGCCGAGCGCGTCGTCGCCACGTACTCCAAGGTCGCCCGCTCCCCCGTCGTGCTCGACCCGGTGGTC
Source organism: uncultured Cellulomonas sp. (assembly GCF_963527515.1). NCBI lineage: Bacteria > Bacillati > Actinomycetota > Actinomycetes > Micrococcales > Cellulomonadaceae > Cellulomonas > uncultured Cellulomonas sp. Next base: position 30,590 of record NZ_CAURTV010000036.1, read on the forward strand.
GAGGAGCTGGGCCTGCCGGGCACCGGCCGCACGCTGCGCGGCTCCGTCGCCGTGAGCACGGACCCCGCCGCCCCGATCATCACCGTGACCGCGACGTGGGGCGACGCCGAGACCGCCGCCGCCATCGCCAACTCCGTGGCCCAGAACCTCGCCCTGACGGTGCAGGACCTGTCGCCCACCGCGGCGGACGGCTCCCCCACCGTGCTGGTGAACTCCATCGACCCCGCCACCCCGCCGGGCAACCCGTCCGTCCCGCACACCCGCCAGAACATCGCGCTCGGTGCCCTGCTCGGCCTCGTGCTCGGCCTCGGCTGGGCCGCCCTGCGCACCACGCTCGACGTCAAGGTCCGCACCGATGCCGACGTCGCGGCGCTCGTGCCGGTCCCCGTGCTCGCCACCGTCGCGCTCGACGCGCAGGCCGCCGCGCGCACGCCGGTGATCATCGCCCCGGCCACCAGCGCACGCTCGGAGGAGTACCGCCGGCTGCGCACCAACCTGCAGTTCGTCAACGTCGCCAACCGGCCGCGGTCGATCGTCGTGACGTCCTCGCGCAGCGGCGAGGGCAAGAGCGCGACCGTGGCCAACCTGGCCGCCACCCTGGCCAGCGCCGGTGCCCGCGTGTGCCTGGTCGACGCCGACCTGCGTCGCCCGTCCGTGGCCAAGTACCTGGGCCTGGAAGGTGCCGTCGGGCTGACGACCATCCTCATCGGGCGGGTGTCCCTGGACGACGCCCTGCAGCCGTACGGCGACGAGAACCTGCAGGTCCTTGCGTCGGGACAGATCCCACCGAACCCGAGCGAGCTGCTCGGGTCGGACGCCATGGTCGCCCTGCTCGCCCAGCTCCGGCAGCGGTTCGACATGGTGCTCGTGGACACCGCGCCCCTGCTGCCCGTCACCGACGCGGCGATCCTCAGCACCTCCGTCGACGGGGTCCTGGTCGTGGCCGGCAGCGGCATCGTGACGCGCGAGCAGCTCAAGCAGTCGATCTCGATGCTGGACGCGGTGGGCGCGCACATCCTGGGGATCGTGCTCAACCGCACCAAGCGTGCCCCGGACGGCACGGCCACCTACACCTACCGGTCCGACGCGCGGCACGGCACCCTCGAGGCCACAGCCACGGAGCGGCGCACGGCCTCGGTGAGCACCGTGCAGCCGGACCGCGCCGACGCACCGGCCGCGGCACCGGCTCCCGTCCCCGCCCCCGAGCCGCCGGTCGCGTCCGTCCCCGACGGCGTCCCGCAGGCGCAGGACCCGGACGGCGCCGTCGCTCTGCGTGAGCCCGGTGCCGCCGAGCGGCCGCAGCCCCAGGGGCAGGGCGAGCCGACGGCCGACGAGGACGCGCAGCGCCACCCGGTGGCCTGACCGCGCACGTCGGCCGGCTCCGGAACGGTCAGCCCTGTGCGACCTTCTCGCCGCGCTGCGCCGCGTGCCGGACCAGCCCGACCACCTCGGCCACGTCCCGGCGCACCGGCCGCACCAGCAGGGCGACGACCGCCACGAGCGCGAGCCCGGCGAGCCCGCCCGCGGCCAGCGCGATCAGCGGCTCGTCGATCCAGCGGCTGACGTACCAGCTGCCCAGGGCGGCCGGCAGCGCGACGCCGAGCAGCGCGCGCAGCGCACGCGCCACGAGCGGCGTGGCGGTCAGCCCGGCGGAGCGGCTCGCGATGAGCAGCCCGACGATCCAGTAGACCGGCCACACCGCCACCGCAGCCCACGCGGCGCCGAGCGCCCCCTGGCCGGCACCCAGCACGATGAGCGCCACCATGACCGGCTGCGCCCACACGTCCAGCGCGAGCTGCGCGCCGGGCCGGCCGCTGGCCAGGAAGACCCAGTACGCCAGCTGGGACAGGGACCGGAACACCCCCGCGATCGCGAGCAGGGCGAGGATCGGGGCCACCTGGGACCAGCCGGGGCCGAGCAGCACCGCCACGAGGGGGACCGCCAGGCCGGCGACGAACGCCAGGACGGTCGCGGTGCCGTAGGCACCGGCCAGCTGCGCGCGCAGGGTCGCGCGGGCGAACCGGGCGGGGTCGAGGTGCGCCCGGGAGAGCACCGGCAGGGCGACGCGGGTGAGCGGCCCGTTGATCTGCTGGATCGGCACCACCGCGATCTGCTGCGCGCGGTTGTAGACGCCGAGGACCGCTGAGCCGGAGAAGGCGCCCAGCGCGACCGTGTCCGCGTTCTTGGCCGCGTACCCCAGCAGCTGGGTGCCGAAGACCGACAGCCCGAACCGGAAGAACCGGCGGATCGACGTGTGCCGCTGCGGCAGGCCCGGCCTCCACCGCGTGCTCACCACGTTGACCAGGAGCGCCACGAGCGCCGCGGTCAGCTGCTGCGCGACGATCGCCCAGTACCCACCGCCGAGCACGGCGACGACGACCGCGACGATCGTGCCCACCAGCTGGGCCACGACGTCGGAGGCCGCGAGCGCGACGAACCGCAGCTCGCGCCCGAGGTCCGCGCGGTACTGGGTGTTGATGCCGGACAGGAGCAGGACGAGCGACAGCGCGGGCACGATGTGCAGCAGCGTCGGCTCGTCGTAGAGCGCGACGAGCAGCGGCGTCGACGCCGCCACGACCAGCGTGCACAGCAGCCCGAGCCCGGTGTTCGCCCAGAACAGGTTGACCCGCTCGCCGCGGCTGACCGTCGGCGCCTGCACCGCAGCGGAGGACAGGCCGAAGTCGCGCAGGATGTCCGCGAGCCCGATCGCGGCGGTGACCATCGCCACGACGCCGAAGTCGGCCGGCTCGAGCAGGCGCGCCAGCACGGCGAGGCCGACGAGCTGGAGCACGATGCGCAGGCCCTGCCCGCCGATGGACGCGGCGGAGCCGCGCACGGCAGTCCTGGCCAGGGTCATCCGGTGCCTCGCACGGCACCGCGCAGCTGTCCGCGCAGCAGGTCGAGGCGGGCACGCGCCGCGGGGACGGCGTCGACCAGCTCCGCCCGGCGCGCGTCGAGGGCGGCGACCCGGCCCACCGCGCGCGCCACGTCGAGGCCGTCGGTGCTGAACGCGGCACCGGTCGCGACGACGGTGGCCAGGCTGAGCTCGAGCTTGCCGGCCGCACCCGGGGCCAGCACCA